>CAZRBN010000117.1:0-2574 GCA_964598355.1 uncultured Gammaproteobacteria bacterium | reverse complement strand
TGGGCTCGGAACTCTCCAGACGATCCATGAACCTCAACCACGCTGTCGCTACCTGCGCAAACCGTTCGCGCGGCCAGCGCAATCCGTGCGATCGACCGCACCGACGTTGATGCCGCGCCCAGCGCTCGGCCGCAGTGTCGATCTGTCCCACGGTCACCGCCTTGAGCTGGGTACCCAGCTCAAGTTGCCGCACCACGACCAGCAGCTCGGTGGCCAGACTAGTCAAACTGCTCTTTGCCATACCTTGTTCAGCGCAGTGGTGCAGAAATCGCTCGCGCTCAACCAACAGCGGCGCATCACGGTGGCGAGCAACAATTTTGCCGTATCGGAACAATTGCTCGAACTCGAACATGGCCGGATCTCCTTGCGTGATGAAAATCCGACCATAACACCGTCACTTATGTGGCATAGCCCGCCGAGAATCTGCTGTATACAGAGGCACTTATGAACCGAAGGCAACATTACGAACTTGGCCACATTGTGCACTGGGCTCCTCAGACGACATTTGCGAATAAGGGCATCGATCAGACCATGGGGTGCAAGTTTGTAGAAAACGGCAGCTCGAACCACGGTCGAGTCTTCAAGCTCTCCCACGTCGCTCGGCGGCGTTGACCACCCCGGCGATTCAAGGCGTGTATCCACTGGAGCTGTATTTGTCGCCGCACCCACATGAGCTTGCGGTCGCAGTGGTGTAGCGCGAAATACTGATAGAAGCCTCGAAGCATCTTCGTCAGATGCTCCTGCTGCTCCCATCGCCGCCAGTGTCGATGCTCCAGCGGATTGGCCCCTCAGACCTTCGCTTCGGGAAGTCTCGTCGCCAAAGAACCGATCAGCCGTGTGCAGAGGGTAATCATCTTGATACGATACAACTCGCTAGTAATGCTTGAAGTGAGGCGCATCGACGTGAATACCAACATCATGCGTCGGCACGCTATTGGTCTCATGGCTGCGGCGCCAGCGCTGCTCTCCGAGCCAAGTAGCGCTACGACCCGCGGAGTCGACGAGACTGGCTTCGCGCGGATCGGTCGGATCGACCGGTGGATCGGGATTCAGGCGAGGGCGGGGAGATGCTGAACCGTAGGGCCTTCACGACGGGGATCGGTGCGGCGGCGATCGCCGGGGCGGCGCAGGCGCTCGAGGTCGATGACGACGACGCCATCCGCGACATTCTCAGACGGCGCGTCGAGGAGGAGAAGCGCACCGTCGGCATGGCAGTGTGCGTGGTGACGCCGAACCGCAAGCGCTTCGTGGCATGGGGCCGCGAGCGTCTGGGCGATGTTCGGCCGGTCACATCCGAAACCGTGTTCGAGATCGGCTCGATCACCAAGGTTTTCACCGCGCTCCTGCTGGCCGACATGGCGCGCCGCCGTGAGGTGGGGCTGGACGATCCGGTCGCTCGCCATCTGCCGGGCGACTTCCGTCTTCCCGTGTTGGACGGGCGTCAGATCACCCTCACCGACCTCGCCACCCATACCTCCGGTCTGCCACGGTTCCCGCCGTTCTCCGGCCTCGAAGCCTTGGCGCGGTTCAGCCTGGAGGACTTCAAGGCCTGGCTCGCGGACTTCCATCCGCAGCGTCCGGCGGGCGCCGCGTGGGACTACTCCAACGCCGGCTACGCCCTGCTCGGCGCGGCGCTGGCCCACCGCGGCCGCCGACCCTTCGAGACACTGCTGCAGTCGCGGGTGATCGACCCCATGGGCCTTCAGGAGACCACCTTCCATCGGACGGCGGCGATGGGGCCGCGCCTGGCGGAGAGCCACGATTCGGCCCTGAAGCCCATACCGCCGCTCGAACTCGGCATCTTCGCCGCCGCCGGCGGCCTTCGTTCCACGCCGCGCGACCTATCGCGCTTCGCCGCTGCGATCCTGCCGGGCTCGGGCGCCCCCGTTGGGCCCGACGAGCAGCTTCTGTTCACCGTCCGGCGGGCCGCGCTGTTGATCGGCGGGGTGCAGGCCCTGGGTTGGGAGGTGCTGAACGCCCCGGGCGGCGCGTTCGTAAGCAAGGACGGCGTGACATGGGGCCAGGCCGCGTCGATGGTGTTCGACCCAGACAGGCGCCTGGCGATCGTGGTTTTCTCCAATACCGTCCCGGATCTGCGCCCCTCCACGCCTTCGGGCGGCGGAGTCGGGGCCGCGGACATCGCGCGCCACCTCCTGCGGCCGCAAATCCCCTTGGGCGGCCAGGGCGGAACAAGATACTAATAGTTGGAGCGGACTAACTTCGTCGGGCTTTCAGCAATTCAGCTTCCTCGTGTTCGTCTCGGCGTGGGTCGTCACGCGAGTTCATCGAGCCCATCAATGCACGGTCCGCCAGCGACTGCTGTCCATTGGCCGATAGCGCGATTTCGGGCGCGACATCCGACGATCGGGTCCGTCTGACCGAGATCGACCCTTCAGAGACGTTCAGGCCGCTACAGAACAGTCACTCCGAAACGCGGAAGCAGAAGCCGTCGTGCGTGTCGCGCCGACTATATTGCTCCTTGAATGTGTTATCGCGGAATGTCCCAAGATAGCCGGCACCAGACATTGAGACTGCACCTTGCCCGCTAAGCTTTCCGCCCTTGAATTCGCCGAC
>CAZRBN010000116.1:0-2589 GCA_964598355.1 uncultured Gammaproteobacteria bacterium | reverse complement strand
AGCAAGGGAATATTGATAATGCAATTGCTACGGCAAAAAATATGCCACAGGCAATATAATCAGTAGTAAGTAACTAGTATTTTGTATTTAGTATGAAAGGAGAAAAATAATATGGGTGTAAATGCACCAGGAAGTGGAGAACGCCAACCTCCTGTAACTCCAGCACCTGTTCCTGGAGCAAATCTTGACAAGTTAGTTCCTCGTGCTGAGAATCCCCAATCTCCTCCCTCACAAGTTGGTGCACTTCCAGTGAGCCCTTCCCCAGAAGTCACTAATATAGTAACTACTTTAAGAGGGGTTGAAGGCGAAGAAGGTACACACAAAGCAATGGCGGATTTAGCAGAAAGTGAAGACCCCACTTTAGAAGAGCCTCAAGCAGTTACAGTAGGAGGAAATGAAGCTGAAGATATTGCACAAGTAAATTCACATGTTCAATCACCGACAGATAAGGATATTTCACAAGAGAGAGAGGCTAGAGCTCAGGAAGAGACATCTCCTATTCCTCCTGCAACTAACAGTGACGACTCTGCTCAAGAACCGGCTCTCACAACTACGCAACAAAGCGCTCCAGAAGGAAATGTTGGAGAGCGAGGGGGACAACCTTCCCCAGCACCGGTTGATACTAACAATAAAGGATTAACTACTGTTGATAGTGCAGAGCAAGAAGCGAGTGCTCAAGCTCCTGATACTCCACCCGATGGCTCTAGAAATGAAGGAGATCATTCAAATTCTGGGGGGGAGACTCCTCCTCTACAGCCAGGAGCTGGTGAAAAAGGGGGTAATGAAAATCCAGAGCCTGCTCCCCACTCTGGAAATAGTGAAAGTCCTGCAACTCAGCCAACCCCCGAAGCTCAACGTTCTGAAGAGCAAATTCAAAGAGAAATTGCCCAAAAAGTGGCGGACTTACCAAGTAAAATACAAGCAGATCTTACTCTCAGAAATGAATATGACGCTCTTCTCAAGAAGATTGTTCCTGAGGTAGATCAACTAGATGTTGAAAGGAGTGCTTTGCAATTAAGAATTGATAAAGCGAGGAGCAG
This sequence comes from uncultured Gammaproteobacteria bacterium, assembly GCA_964598355.1. Lineage (GTDB taxonomy): Bacteria > Patescibacteriota > Microgenomatia > Levybacterales > UBA12049 > DASQJJ01. Next base: position 1,549 of record CAZRBN010000116.1, on the reverse strand, counting down.
CGTCGAACTTAACGACGATGGTACGCAAAAAGTAAAGAAAAATAAAGACGAAAAAGAAGAACCCATTTCTAAACCTGTTCAATTAGAGACAGCAAAAGTTTTGGAAGAAAGAAAAGCGAGATTAGATGAAGTTACAGAGCAAGCACGAAGGCAAGCAGCAATAGATTTGGTTACCAACATGCCTGAAAATCAAGCATTGCAGAATTTACTCCGTGTTGAACATGCAGCTCCTGCAAAAGTACAGGAAGTGTTGAATGCAGTACGTATGGAAGCAGATGCTCGCCGTAGTCTGGCAGGGGAAGAGTTAAAGGCGGAAAGAGGAAGGATGGCACGAATTGATGAGCTTTCTTCGGCATTAGAAAAAGCAAAAGATGAAAAAAAACCAGGGACAGTTAAGCTAATCCAGGATCAGTTAGATATTCTCAAAAGGGGACTTCGGGCTGACGCACTTTTGGCTTTAGCAAAAGATACGGAGTCAACAGAGCAAACAATAAGAGAACGTGCCGAGAAAAGAATGAAAGAATTGTTGAGACTTTCTCGACGAAAAGGTAGCCCATTAGCAAGAAGTCCACTTTTTGCTGGTGTTTTAGACAAGATGAGCGAGCAAGATGCTATTGCAGAGTTAAGGCAGAAAGCAAAAATGGAAGCATTCCTTTCCCAAAGACAGCTTGATCTTATATCTAACGGTGAGTATAAAAAAGAGCTTGGGAAAATTGCAAAAGATATAGACGAAGCAGCGGGAATAAATAAATACATGGAAGGTAGTTCTATGCTTAAATTTACCGATGCTCAAGAAATTTTTGAAGCAATGTATGCAAGAAAATTAGCTGAGCTAAGAGGAGAGTCTGCAGCCAGTGCATTAAGAAAATTTGAAAATGATGAGCTGAACAACAGCCTTACTGAGGTTGCACGAAATGATATTGGTGCCATTAAACAACAGCTGGAAGCCTATAGAGAAAATCAAAGAAATGTACGGGCTGTGAGTGATGAAGCTGTGGAGAGTGCAAAGAAACAGGTTAAGCAAAAAGTAAGAAATAAAGCAAAAAATTTGAGACATGCGTGGCAAGACTTGCAGGCGCTAAAGAAGGCTACATATGAAACGGAAGAAGAAAGGCAGAAAACAATACGAAAAGCTCGAAATGAATTTAATATGGCACTTCGTGCAACAGCTTGGGAAGCAACTAAACTGGGTGGTTGGTACTATCTGATTGGTAATTTAGTCCTTCTAGGTTTAGCCATCGCAGGCCTGGTAAAAGGCGCAGCATATCTCTATGGTCAGGATGGAAAATAGAACCTGATGCGTTCCTGGGGAGACTCGAACTCCCGATCTTTAGGTTCGGAACCTAATATTCTATCCACTAAACTACAGGAACAAAAAGAATTTCTAATTAACCTAATTCCTAATTTCTAAAAAGTTAATAAATTATAAATAACTTTTCTTTAAAAAGGAAATTTATTTGCCTCAAAGACACTAATAAGTTAAAATACAGCTATTACTTGTACCCGTAGCTTAGCTGGATAGAGCACAAGATTGCGGATCTTGAGGTCG
>CAZRBN010000115.1:0-2640 GCA_964598355.1 uncultured Gammaproteobacteria bacterium | reverse complement strand
AATACTTTCGACAGATTGCCCATCATTCCGGAGCGCGATTTTCAAAGTTCATCGGGCAGCCTCGCTCGTCACCAGTACGACCCCAAGCTCCGCCAGCACCCGCCGCGTCTGGTCCATCGAGCCCGCGAGGTCGATGCCGCGGCAGGCGTCCTCCGCCACGAGCACCTCGAAGCCCTCGCGGCGGGCGTCCTCGCAGGAGAAGCGCACACAGAAGTCGAACGCGAGGCCGGCGACGAACACGCGGCTCAAGCCGCGCTCGCGCAGATAGCCGGCCAGGCCGGTGTGGGTCTTCTTGTCGTTCTCGTAGAAAGCCGAGTAGGAATCGATTGTGCGGTGATAACCTTTGCGCAGCACCAGCTCGGCGTGCGGGATGTCGAGATCCTGGCGGAACTCCGCGCCCGGCGTTCCCTGCACGCAGTGGTCGGGCCAGAGCACTTGCTCGCCGTAGGCGACCTCGATCGTCTCGAACGGCTTCTTGCCCGAGTGCGAAGAGGCGAACGAGAGATGTCCGCGCGGATGCCAATCCTGGGTGAGAATCACATGGGTGAAGCGCGCGGCGAGTTGATTGATGACGGGGACGACCTCGTCGCCGTGCGGCACGGCAAGATTGCCGCCGGGGCAGAAATCGTTCTGCACGTCGACCACCAACAAGCAATCGCGATCGGTGATTTTAGAAGCGCCTTCAGCCATCTTGAGTCAAACCTCTCGACTCGTCATGGCCGCGCTTGACGCGGCCATCTCGCTTAGGAAGGCACGGCTGTGCTCCCCTTATCGGGATCGCCGGGACGAGCCCGGCGATGACGACGGCGAGTCTATCAAGCAATGTCGGCGGCGGCGAGGTAACCCGACAGGCCGCCTAGTCCGGGTCCAGGGTGGGTCGAGGCGCCGATGTGATAGAGGCCGTCGACCACGGTGCGGTGATTGCGGCCGCCCGGGAACGGCCGCCAGGCGTGAAACTGGTTGAGCGAGCAGGCTCCCGAATAAGGGTCGCCGCCGACCAGGTTGATATTGTAGCGCTCGAGATCGGCGGGCGACAGCACCGCCGACTTGATCAGCACTTGGTCGAGATTGGTGATGTGATGGGCGAGCCGCTTGAGCACGCGCTGCGCGTAGGCTTCCGCCACCGCGGTGGTCCACGCGCCGTCGGCGGGCGCGGCGATCTCGCCAGCCGCATCGCCGCGAATGACACGCGGCAGTTCCTGCAGCTGGATCCAAATGAGTGACTGGCCGGGTGGGCAGCGCGAAGGATCGGGCTTGGCCGGCTGACCGACCACGATCGTGCCCTCGGCGGGCAGCAGGCCCGCTTCCGCTTCGCGCACCGCGCGGGAGACCCCGTCGAGACCCGGCGTAAGGTGGATCAACGCGACGTCGGCGAGCTTTCCATCGGTCCACTGCGGCGGCGCCGATAGCGCGAGATGGATCTGCATGTCGGCACGGCCGTAGGTGTAGGCGCCGGCGCGCGTCGTGATGTTGTCGGGAACCGACGTCGGCGCCAGTAGCCGGGTGTAGAGTTGGGTCGGGGTGACATTGCAGATGACGGCGGTGCCGGCGCTGAGGCGGCGGCCCGTCGTGGTTTCCACGCCCGCCGCCTTGTTGCTCTCGACAATGATGCGAGCGACGTCAGCGTTTGTTTCGAGCGCGCCGCCGCCGGCTTCGATCAGCTTGCGGAATGCATCAACAACTCGGCTGGAGCCACCGATAACGACTGGATTGCCGGCGGCTTCGAGCGTGAACAGGATCACCTTCGCCATCAGTGCCGACATCGCGTCGTCGGGGCCTAGGCCGGTGTGCAGGATCCATGGGGCAATGAGGGCACGCACGAGATCGGAACGGAACTCGCGCTCGAGCCAGCTGCGCGCGTTGGGCAACGCATCGCCGAAGAAGGCGGCAAGCCCGCGTGGACCGCGGCGGTAAAGCTCGGAGCCGAGGGCCTTCGCCGTGGCCCAGCTCCAGGGCTCCTGCGTGAGAATGGTGAAGATGAGCGGGGCGTCGCGCGCGACCTCCTCCATCGCGGTGCGATAAGCGTTGCCGTCGCCGGGCGCGAGCGCATTCATGGCGGCGATATTCTCCTCGCGCGATTGCGAGAAGGTAAGCGCGCGGCCGTCGGGAAGGACGACGGCGGTCGGCAGCTTGGCGGAGACGAAGCTGACACCCGCAGCCTCGAGCTCCGGCTTGAGCAACGCATAATACGGCGCCATCACGAACAGTGGGTAGGACATGGAGAAGAGATCATGCCGGAAGCCGGGCACGGTGATCTCTTCGGTGCGGATGCAGCCGCCGGCGACGGGGTTGCGCTCGAGCACGCAGACGCGCTTGCCCTTGCGGGTGAGCATGGCGGCGCAGACCAGCGAGTTGATGCCGCTGCCGACGATGACGACGTCGAAGGAGTCCATGGGTTGCGTCCGTGAGATAACCGGCAGCGCGGTGATTACCTCTCCCCCTCTCCCCGCTTGCGGGGAGAGGTAGAGGAGGCGATGCTGTACATCATCATTTCTTGTTCACGCCGAACAAGCGCTTGTCCGTTGTCTTCTCGTAGTCGAGGCCTTTCGGGTAGGTGAGCAGCTCCATGTTGGCGCCCCATGGCGTCTTGAAGTAGATGATCGTCTCGCCGCCGTTTGGCTGGCCTGACACCAGCGTGGG
>CAZRBN010000114.1:0-2644 GCA_964598355.1 uncultured Gammaproteobacteria bacterium | reverse complement strand
TTCGGGACCGTGAGGCCCCGGGTTCGAATCCCGGGCCCCCGACCAACCGCCTCCGCAGCTAATCACAACCTGTTGTGGCACCGGATGCTTGCAGCTCAACATCGTGGGCGGCAATCATCGCACCGGCGCGATGCCATCGCGGGATTTGAACCAGCACCGATACCTGCTCCCGAGCGCTGGCCAGCCAGCCGCGGCGTCGCGCCGCTTGCGAACCTTCCTTAACATTCTCCGCCGTCGTGCCTGAAGCACAGCTGAGCGAAGTCAGAGTCGGCGGGCTGCGTATCGCCTATCGACGCGCCGGCGAGGGAGCGCCGCTGGTACTGCTTCACGGCGGTCCTGGAAATAGCCGCGAGTGGCGCCAACAGCTCGAAGGGCTCTCGGACGAGTTCACAGTGGTGGCCTGGGACATGCCCGGCTGCGGCGGCTCCGACGATGCGCCGCCTCAGTTCCGCACACGCGACTACGCCGAATGCCTTGCCGGCTTCATCGGAAAGCTCGAGTTGGACGCGCCGCACCTGCTCGGCCTGTCGTTCGGCAGCGGCCTCGCCCTCGAGCTCTATCGCTGGCACCCCGAGATCCCGCGCAGTCTGGTTCTAGCCTCCGCCTACGCCGGCTGGGCGGGATCCCTGGCTCCTGAGGTCGCCGAGCAGCGCAGGCAGCGGATGCTCCAGATGGTCGAGCTGCCGCCGAACCAGTGGGCCGAGCAGTGGCTGCCGACGCTCATCAGCGAAAGTGCCTCGACTCAAGTCCGGGAGGAGCTTCAGTCTGTCCTGGTTGAGTTCCATCCGAGCGCCCAGCGTGATCTCGTGCTCCAATCCGGCTTCGGCGAGCACGACGTACGCGACGTACTGCCGACCATCCGAGTGCCGACCCTGCTTCTCTATGGAGAGAAGGATGTGCGCTCGCCGAGGCCGGTTGCCGAGGAGCTGCACGCGCGGGTTCAGGGCTCCCGGCTCGCTTTTATACCTGGGGCCGGCCACATGGTGAGCATGGAAGCCGCCGAGTGCTTCAACGAGGAGGTTCGCAACTTCCTCAGATCGACAACCTGAGCGTCGAGCCGGAACGGTCCAAGGACCGCATTCCTGGCGCGGCTGGCCTCAGAGAAGCAACGCCGCAGGTGCTAACCGCGGCAGGGCACGAGTCGAAACCCTCACCTCCCGCACTGCCGGCCGGACTCAGCGAACGTGAGGTGGAGGTGCTGCGCCTCATCTGCAGGGGCAGCACCAAGAAGCCGGTCGCAAGCTCCCTATCCATCTCACCCAGCACCGTCGACCACCACGTGCGTCACACCTATGAGTAGACCGGCGCGCAGACCCGCGCAGGCGTGACACTGTTCGCCCTTGAGCACGACCTTCTGAAATAGCGCGAACGCGCGATGCCGCCGGGCGCAAGCCTCTCCAATATGCACTGCACCAGGAGGCGTCAGAAATGTGGGAATGCAATGTGACCGTCGAAGTCGAAGCGCCTATAGCGAAGGCTGACGCTCGCCTTCAGGACTTCACCGGACATAGCGACTTTTCGAACGGGCTGGCGGTGGTCGAGAAGACGACTCCGGGCCCCGTCCGGGTCGGCAGTCAGTTCCGTGCCGAGGAGACGGTGCCGTCGAAGTTCGTCAGCTTTTCGGAGATAACCGCACTCGAAGAGCCGCGGCTCATCGCCTGGAAAGCGTGGGTTCCAAATGTGATGCGCACGAGCTGGGAGTTCAGGCTAGAGTCCTCGGGTCCGAGAACACTTCTGTCCCAGGTCTCTCGATGGGAAGCGGCCGGACCCATCGGGCTCGTGATGCTCAACCTTCAGCGTAAGCGCAATGTGCCGCGCGAGAACCAAGAGGCGCTTGAGAGAATCAAGCACCTCATCGAGTCCGAAAGCAAGAACGTGGAGATTGTGGCGTGAACGATTGCATCTTCCTGCCGGGGATCATCCAGCCGGCCGTTATTCGTTACGCGCCATTGTTGGCGGAGTTGGGCGATTCAGTGAGGGCGAGCCTCAAGGAATTGGAGGTCTATAACTTGACCCCACCGCCGCCAGGCTTCGGCATGGAGGTCGAGGTCGCAGCCTTGGCCGCGGCAGCGGACCGTGCCGGTCTCGCAAAGTTTCACCTATACGCTCACTCTGGAGGCGGCGCCGTGGCACTAGCCTTCACCTCCGCCCATCCCGATCGCGTCCTGAGCCTCGCGGTCGACGAACCGGCCTTCGACTACACCGATGAGGGACGCAAGGAACTGGCTCCATACCTCTCCGACCTCGAGGAATCGCTGCTCGCAAATCCACGCGAGGCCATGCCGAAGTTCATCCAGAGGGACCTTCAGCCTGGAGTCGATTTCTCACCCCCAGCGGGCGTCCCACCACCGTTGCCCAATCGTCCGGCTGGGGTCGTCGTCTACCTCCGTGCGTTCCAGAAGTACCGAATCGACTTCCAAGCTTTGCGAAGCTTCAACCGTCCGGTCCTGTACACACGAGGAACGCTGAGCGCCGATCGCTTCGAGGCTTCGAGCCGGCGCTTGGCCGCCATCTTTCCGGATTACAAGGAGGTCGTCTTTGAAGGCCTGTCGCACATTCATACATCGCACCAGGCTGAGCCCGCTCGGGTCGCCGGTCTGCTGAGGGACCTCTGGCATTCGGGCTGACCACAGAGGTTCTGTCA
>CAZRBN010000113.1:0-2668 GCA_964598355.1 uncultured Gammaproteobacteria bacterium | reverse complement strand
GCCACGCGGGGAACGCGGCCTTGGCGGCGCGCACGGCGTCGTCCACGTCCTTGGCGGCGCCCATGGGCACGCTGCCGAGCGGCTCGCCGGTCGCCGGGTTCGTGATGGCCACGTACTCGGGGTTGGCCGACGGCTTCCACTGGCCGCCCACGTAGTTGGGCACGCGTTCGACGAAGAGCTTCTTCTGCTGCATCGGGGTCCCTCTCTCCAAAGCGTAGGCTTTGCGCCACCCCCGGCGAGGGGCGCGAAGCGGAGGGCGACAATGGCTGCGCGCACCGATGTGGTCAACGCGACGACCCGGCCGAGCCGCGCGATGTTGCCGTCGTTACTGGAGTGTTCCAGTCCAGGTGTGACGTGCTGGACGAGCTATTCGTCGCCGAGCGCGATGGAAGAGCCGCACGGGCAGTTGCGGAGCTCGACCGCACCCATGCTGCCCACGACCCGCAGGTCCTTCCACCCAGACCGCGTGTACTCGCGCCCGCACGAGCAGCGCTTGACGATCTCCGCGTTCTTGCGGCGGCCGAGGGCACCCAGGATCTCCTCGAGCACGTAGGGGTTGAACGGCTTGCAGAGGAACGCGTCGCAGCCCGAGTCGCGCGCGGCGTCGAAGTAGCGTTGCCCGTGTCCGGTCATCGCGACGACGAACGTCGTGGGCAGGTGGCGCTTCAGCGTGCGCGTCGCCGCCACCCCGTCGAGCCCCGGCATCGACATGTCCATGAGCACCACGTCGGGCCGGCGCCGGAAGGCGGCTGCAACCGCCTCGCTCCCGTCGGCGCACCCGATCACCCGGTGACCGAGGTGGTAGACCGCGCCGCAGTAGACCGCGCGCGCGTCTGCGTCGTCTTCTGCGACGAGCACGAGCAAGTCTGCCGGGCCCGGCCGCAGGCGCACCTCGCGCTGACGGAGCGTCGGCGCCTCGTGGGGATCGAACGCGCTGGGTAGCTCGGACGGGTGGGACACGCGGCTCTCGGAACGCCCAGCAGCACTCATGCCACGCGCAAAGACGCCACACGTTGCATCTCGCCCCGTGCGGCGGCTGTTCGATCGGTCAGGCTGCCGACAAAGCGTGGCCTTCTCAGCCCGGCACAGCAGCTGCTAGCCGCTCCCAGCCGCTGAGCGACGCCATGAACCGATCTCGAGATCCTGTTTGATGGGTGTCTTCAGCTACGACCCGTTCGACCGCTCGGCGCTCCTCGTGTGCGACGACTGCGATCGCGTGTTCTTGCGCGACGATTCGATGTCCGAGAGGCCGCGCCGCGACAGCACGCCCGACGAGCTCGCCCCGCATTTCCGCTTCCGGGAAGACCTGGTCGCGCCCGCCATCAGGGCGGGCTGGCAGGCGACGATGACCGAGCGGCACGTTCACGCGGTCTGGACGTGCCCGGCTTGCACCAGGGGACGCGGCGGCAGGGGGGGCGAATGAGCATCGCGCGTGCAACACGCGAGGACGGCTGGAGGCAAGCGTGCAGCGTCGCCTGACCCACGAACGAATGAGCTCGATTCCTTTGCCGAGGGCGACCTCCACCGAGTGCGTGCGTGTCCTCGTGTCCTTCGGGTGGATGGCGACGTCCTGGACCCAGGACGAGTGCCTGATGACCAAGGAGCCCTTCAGCCTGATCGTGCCGCTGAAGGTGGAGCTCTCGTCGAGCGAGGTCGGCGCCATCGTGCAGCAGGCCGCGGCGTCTCCCATGGCGTTCGTCGACGCGCTGGAGAAGATCCGTACGGCCAACATCACGAGCTACGTCGACTCGCTCGACCCCGGGCGCAAGGCCGGCTGATCGCGCGAACACGCGCGCTACATTTCGTGGCGCATTTGCGCCTCTGCGTCGGTGTGATCCGAGCAAGCTCGCGGGCCGCGCGACCATGCGTACGCTCGAGGCACGAGCGATGCAAAACAAGCGGGCCCAAGGGGGCTTGGTGCGTACATGTCGCGACAGGGCTATCCCGATACGGACATCCCTCCCCAGACCGCTCGGCCGAGCGAGACGATGCGCATCGATCGACGGCACGCGAGCGGTGATCCGGAGCTGCAGGATGCACACGAGCGGCTCCTCATCGCCGACCGTCTGGCAGGCATCGGGACGCTCGCCGCCGGAGCGGCGCACGAGATCAACAATCCGCTGACGTACGCCCTGCTCAACGTGGATCACGCGGTCCGGCAGATGCGCGTCGCGGCGGCCGAGGGCGCGCTCCTGCCGCTCGGCGACGACGCAGACGTGCTGCCCGCGATGATCCGGGCTCTCGAGCAGGCGCAGGACGGGATGCAGCGGGTGCGGTCCATCGCGCGCAACCTGCTGACGTTCTCGCGCGGCGCGCTCGACACGCGCTCGCTGGTCGACGTTCGCGCCATCGTGGAGTCGTCGATCCAGATGGCGATGCACGAGATCGTGCATCGTGCGCGCGTCGTGCGCGAGTTCGGCGAGGTCCCGCCGGTGGAGGCCAACGAGGCCGCGCTCGGGCAGGTGTTCATCAACCTGCTCGTGAACGCGGCGCAGGCCATTCCGGAGAGGGGAGCCCCGGCGCAGCACAGCGTCCGCGTGGCGACCTGCACCGACGCGAACGGCAACGCGGTGGTCGAGATCGAGGACACCGGGGTGGGGATCCCGCCCGACGTCCTGCCGCGCATCTTCGATCCGTTCTTCACGACGAAGGCGGCGGGCACGGCGAC
>CAZRBN010000112.1:0-2668 GCA_964598355.1 uncultured Gammaproteobacteria bacterium | reverse complement strand
CGTTCTACACGAACGTCTTCGGCTGGAAGATCGATACGAACAACCCGATGGGCTATGGGATGGTCCAGTCGGGTGGCGGTGGCGGCATCGGAGGCGGCATCGGCGGTACGCAGATGCCCTCGCCGAAGGTCGTCGTGTACGCGTCCGTGCCCAGCATCGACGACGTCCTCTCGCTCGTCGGCCAGCACGGCGGAAAGACCGTGATGCCGCGGCAGGACATCGGCCCCGTCGTCATGGCGCTCTACGAGGACCCGGAAGGGAACCTCATGGGTCTCGTCGAAGACTGAGACTCAGATCCCGCGGGACAACTCGTCGCAGCACGGGGTAGGGGACGGTCCTTCTGCCCCGGGAGGGGATGTGTGCACGCGCGCCTCAGCGGGGGGAATCGCCTGGACGGTTTCTTGCTCCCCCTGGCTGCGACGTCGTGAATCCCTCCGTCGCCGAAGTCGTACCAATCGGTGCCGACCCGCTGTCCGACGCGTCGCTCGCCCGCGAGCTCGCGACGCGTTTCCTCGTGTGGGATGCATTCGTGGCGGGGCGGCGGCGGGTGGACGTGCATCCCTTGTTGCTCCCGCGTGCGTTGCACGAGTCGGCGGTGGTCGCGGCCGAGAACGCAGTGCGTGAGATCGGACGTGTCGCCGCTCGCGCGCACGTCGATCCGCTGGAGCGCGCGCGCTACGGCTTCGACGACGACGTGCTGCGGCTGGCCGCTGCGTCCCACGGCGCCGGCGACGACGCGTCGCTCGTGCGGGTCGATCTGCTGCTCGATGCGGACTGCGGATGGAAGGCGTGCGAGATCAACGCCGACTGCCCCGGTGGGCACAACGAGGCGCTCGGTCTCCCGCGGCTCGCCCGGGCGGCGGGCTTCTCGTCGGCGCACGATCCGACGTTCGTCGTTCCACGTCTCGTGGCGCGGCTCGCGGCACTGGCCGAAGGAGGAGCCGTCGGCATCCTGCACGCAACGGGATACGCGGAGGACCTCCAGGTGTGCGCCCTCGTCGCGCGCGAGCTCGAACGAGCCGGGACGCCGGCCTCCCTCGCGCCGCCGACGGCGCCGCACCTGCGAAGCGGCGATCTGTGCATCCAGGGCCAGCCGGTGCGCGTGCTCTACCGCTACTTCCCCACCGAGTGGATGAGCGGCCAGCGCAACGTCGGCGACATCGCGCGCGCCGTCGAGTCAGGTCGCGTGCGCACGCTCACGAGCCCCGCGCACATCTTCGCTCAGTCGAAGCTCGCCTTCGCGCGGGCATGGGCCACGGGAGCGTCCGATGTCATCCCCGAGACCCACGATCTCGTCGAGATCGAGCGCGACGCGATCGCCGGTGCACGGGCATCGTGGGTCGTGAAGCGGTGCATGGGGCGCGTGGGCGACCAGGTGTTCGTGGGCGAGCTGGTGCGCGACGACGAATGGGGACCGCTGGTGGATCACGCGCGAGAGCGCGCCGCGACCGGCGAGCGCTGGATCGCCCAGCGATTCGTCCGACAGCGGGCGCTGCCCACGCCGTGGGGCGACCGCTTCGTCACGCTCGGCGCCTACGTGCTGGACGGACGCTTCGCCGGATACTTCGCGCGGATCACGCCGCAGAGCCACGTGTCGCACGATGCGCTCTGCGTTCCGGTGTTCGTCGGCACGCACGAGGCGGTCCCGTGATCCGCCGCGCCCTCGCCCTGTCGCCGATCGCGGCGTTCGCCACCGGCTGCGTGTCGCGGCCGTGGACGCCGTCGGTCGAGATCTCGAGCTACGCGCAGGAGCCGGACGTGCACGCGACGAATCTCCCGTCGCGCGACCAGGTGATGCGTCGCTGGCAGCTCCCGCCGGGAGATGCGTGGGCGCCCTACGCGAAGTACACGCTCGTCAGCGCCCTGGACTCCATGCCCGGCAGCCACGTCGAGATGCCGGACGTGGACTCGCTCGACGACGTGCAGCGTGCGCGCGCGGCCGCCATGGGCCTCGCGCAGCACGGATTGCCACCGGGGACCCTGTTCGTCGTCGACATGCGTGGCGCGGCGTGGGTCGCCTTGGGCGTGACGCTCTCGCAAGCCACGAGCGGCCAGGTGTCCCTCGTGCCGACCTTCAACAACTGGCCGGCCGACGGCGAGTTCGTCCCGGCGGAGGAGACCCTCGCGGCGATGGCGTCGATGGCGCCCTACGTGGACCCGAACGTCCAGGGCGCCACGCCGGTCTTCCTGCTCGACGCGTGGCGCCTCGCGTATCGCGACGAGAGCCCGGGCGACGACACGTACGACAATCGATACATCCTGAACGCCAGCGATCTTCCCGACGCGGCGACGCTCCGGGCCTACGGGATCTCTCAGGTCGTCTACGTCGTGGAGAGTCTCGACGAAACCTCGCTGGAAGAAGACGACCTGCATCTCAGTTTCATGGAGTGGCAGAGCGCGGGCGTCCGCCTCGCGATGGTCGATCTGGACGTGCTCGAACGCGCCTTGCCGCCCGGCGGGTGGGTCGCCGTCCTGGAGGAGGACGTGCTCGTGGTGCAGCCGCGCATCACGATCATCGACGAGCCGGGCTTCTACATCCGCGCGCACGGAGGTTTCGGCGGGATCCACGCCGGCCCGGGCGGAGGATGGATCTTCCACGGCTGCTGGGGCGGTCATCACGGTGTAGGCGGGAGAAGCTATCGGGTTAGCGATTCGTCCAACCCGCGTG
>CAZRBN010000111.1:0-2678 GCA_964598355.1 uncultured Gammaproteobacteria bacterium | reverse complement strand
GGCGCCTCTTCGTCAAGGACGACGGCGGCACCGTGATGGTCGACAAGCTGCTCTCCGGCCGCATCGACCCGCCCAGCCGCTTCGCGCCGGGCAGTCCCAAGCTGCTCGATGCCATCGTGCTCCACGGGCTGGCGCGCAACCCGGACCAGCGGTTCGCGACGGCGCGCGAGATGGCGCTCGCCCTCGAGCGCCTGGGAGAGTTCGCGAGGCCCTCGGAGATCGGCGACTGGGTCGAAGGGCTGGCGGCGGATGCCCTGGCGTCCCGCACCGTGCGCCTCCAGGAAGTCGAGCGCAGCTCGTCCACGTTCCGCGTGGTGCAGCCGAAGCGGGTCGACCGCGTGCTGCCGAACCTCTTCGACGAGGAAGAGGAGGCGGGCGAAGACGTGGTGTTCGACCTGCGCAGGCCGCCGGACGAGGTGTCCGTCGGCTCGTCCTCCGGGAGCCGGCGCATCGCCCCGATCGAGGTCGCGCAGCCCGCGGGATCCCGATGGCCCTCGGTTTTCGCCGCCTACACGCTGCTCGGCGCCGCGATCGTGGTCGCGGGGTACCTGCTGCGCTGGGCGTTCGGCTGACGCGAGGGGGCCTTCACCCCCCGGGAACAGACCCGATTGATGCAGCCAGGCCTCAGCGGGCCGGGGCTTGGCGCCCGCGCATCACGAGGACGCCCGCCCAGACGGCGTGCATGACCAGCAGCGCGACGATGGCGCCGACTCCGGCGAAGAAGAGAGGCGACGGCCCGGCGGGCGCGGGGATGCCCGGGATGGCCGGACCGCGCAGGAGCGTGTGAGGCGAGGACGCCTGCGCGAGCGAGCCACCCAGGAGCGCGCCGCCGATGCCTGCCGCGAAGTTCGCGAGCACTCCGAAGACCCCGCGCCGGAAGGCCCAGATCATCCCGCCGAGGCTCGCCGCCGCGCCGATGGCTGCCCACGAGTACCAATCGCCGACCGACATGGCTCGCGTTCCTTCCTCTTCACTCGGCGGCTGCGATGCCGTCGACCGCTTCGACCTCGCAGAGCCACCACTCGTCCTCCGCCGTGCGTGGATCGAGTCGCACGAGCACGCGCTCTCCCGGGTGACACTCGCCGAGCATCGCAGGGGCGACGCGCGCGCTGCGGATGACGTTGCCTTGCAGGTAGTCGACGAGCGCGCCGCGCTGGCGGACGGGTCCTACGGGGTTGAAGAGCTCGTAGGGCCCGCGCAGGACGGGCTGGTCGGGGCCGAGCTCGTAGACGCCCGCACGGACGACGTCGCGGACGCGGATGACGTGGGGCATGGCTGCACACGGGGACGCTTGCCAGAAGCGATCCAGTCCGCGTCACGCAGCGCGCGCCAGAAGCTGTCGGCCGTTTGCCACCGCTCTGCCGGGTAGACGGCAAGCGCGCGCGCCACGACCGCCGAGACTTCGGGCGAGGGCTCCACGCCGAGCGCGCGCAGGAGCTCCACGAAGACGAGCGCGAGATTGAACACGTCCGTCCACGGCCCGGGGATGCCGTAGGCCTCCGAGCGTTGCTCGGGCGCGCCGTAGCTCGAGCGGGAGCCCGCGGCTGCGCTGGTTCGCTCTGCCGTGGCGCGGTCGAGTGTGGCGGATGGCGTGCACACCCCGCGCGCGTGGGCGTGCGCCAGCGCCTCGGCGATCGGATCGAGGAGCGTGATTGCGTGCGTGACCGAGGGAGTGGAGCTGGGTTCTGCGATCATCGAGGGGCCCGCGTGCGGGGCGCGGGCCACCGGTGCAATCCGCGTGCACGTGGCGCGAGCGGACCGAGCTGCCGGTCCTACGCCTCCGGGTCGGCGACGAGCTCGATGTGCGTCACCTCCGCGCCCGGTCCGACGCGCATGGGCGGGCCCCAGTACCCGGTGCCCGTGCTCACGTAGAGCCACGTGCGTTCGACCCGGTGCAGGCCCTGGACGAAGGGCTGGTCGAGGCGAGCGAGCCAGTTGAACGGCACCATCTGGCCACCATGGACGTGCCCCGAGAGCTGCAAGTCCACTCCCGCCGCCACGGCGTGCTTCAGCGCCTTCGGCTGGTGCGCGAGCAGCACGACGGCCCGCGCCGGATCGCGCCCGGCGACCGCGCCGGCCACGTCTTGCCCGTGGTGCGGGAGCATGCGGCCGGAGCTCGCGTCGTCGACCCCCGCGAGATCGAACGCGCCGTCGCGGATCGTGACGCGCTCGTTGCGCAGCACGCGGACGCCGAGCGTGCCCAGGTGCGCGATCCACGCGTCGGCGCCGGAGTAGTACTCGTGATTGCCCGTGACGAAGAACACGCCGTCGCGCGCCCGCAGGTCGCGCAGCGGCTCGACGAGCGCCGCGAGCTGCTCCACCGTGCCGTCGACCAGGTCGCCAGTGATGACGACCATGTCCGCCGCGAGCGCGTTCGCCTCGCGGACTACGAGCTCGAGGAACTCGCGCCCGATCGTCGGACCGATGTGCACGTCGGTGAGCTGCACGATGCGATAGCCCGACGCCGAGCGCGGGAGGCGGGCCAGGGGGATGCGCACGCGGCGCACGTCGAAGCCGCGCGCCACGTTGACGGCGCCGCCGATGCACACGAGCGCCGCGAGCCAGGCGACCGAGCCGGCGATTACGCGCGCGAGCGCCACTCGGCGATCCGGATCCTTCGGAAGGGCACCCGCAAGAGCCGCCACCGCGCGGACCAGGTCCGCCGCGACCGTCAGGAG
>CAZRBN010000110.1:1221-2706 GCA_964598355.1 uncultured Gammaproteobacteria bacterium | reverse complement strand
TCCGCAGGGACCGATTGATCGTGTCCGCGGAGATGCTTCCTGAGCCAGCCGGACACGATCAATCGGTCCCTGCGGAGGGAAGTATACGCGACAAAAGGGAGAAAGGAAAGGTTCAGATGCAGCAGCAAGTACGCCGCTTATCGCCGCTGATAGCCTCGGCTGTAGGTATTTTGCTGACGTGTATTATGCTGTTTCCGCTGTATTGGATGCTTGTTAATTCAGTGGAGACCAACCAGCAGATATTCGCCATACCGGTCTATATTGTGCCGCGCAGCATTACTTTCGAAGCTTATCAAGCAGTCTGGCAAACCCAGTTTCCCCACCTGGCGACCAGCCTGATTATTGCAGTCGGAACTGCGTTGCTCTCGATACTCATAGCGACCCCGGCTGCCTATGCGCTGGCTCACTTCCGCTTCCGCGTTACGGTGCTGATCGTTTTTTGTCTTCTGCTGGTGCAGATGATTCCAACCGTTACGCTGGCTACGCCAATGTTCCTGATCTTCAACCAGCTAAGCTTGCTCAACAGTACCACCGGGCTCATTCTGGCCGATACAACTTACGCTGTACCCTTTGCCATTCTGATCCTGCGCGCGTTCTTTCTCTCCATCCCCTATGAGCTTGCGCAGGCCGCATTCGTTGACGGTACCGGTGAATGGGGCGCGTTTATCAGGGTTATATTACCGCTGGTCTTTCCTGGGGTCATCACGGCAGCGATGTTCGCTTTCCTGTTTGCCTGGGGCGATTTCATCTATGCACTTACGCTCACCACTACCAATACAATTCAGCCGGTTTCTTTGAGCATTTACAATTACATCGGTCAATATAGCGCTGACTGGAATAATGCTATGGCCGTAGCAACGCTGGCCTCTATTCCAGCCGCAATTATACTGATTTTGTTCCAGCGTTATATCACCGCCGGTTTAACATCGGGCGCAATGAAAGGATAGTTTTTTGTTTTTCTGGGAGTGGAAATGTATGGTTTCCTGCTAAAACCATACATTTCCACTCCCAGAAAAACAAATAGAAAGGCATCCAAATGACTTCTCCAGTTTCTTCTCAGACTCAGGAAAGTGCGGAGAGACAACCTGGTTCCACACCGGTAGCTCATACATCTGTTAGCATCGAGGGCGGCTTCTGGGCTCCTCGTTTGCAAGCGGTACGCGAGCATACCCTGCCCTTTATCTATGAGCAACTCAAGAAGGATGATCACTTTGCCGCATTCCACGAGAATTGGCAACCCGGTACGTCTCCCACTCCCTACGTGTTCTGGGATTCTGATATTAGCAAGTGGATAGAGGCGGCAAGCTATAGCCTGGCGACCCATCCAGATGCCGAACTTGAGGCTATGGTTGACGAGGCCATCGCCTTCTTCGTTTCTAAGCAGCAGCCAGATGGTTATCTCAATCTGTGGTTTATCAAGTTCGGGCCGGAAAAGCGTTGGAGCAACTTGCGTGACTGGCATGAACTTTACTGTGCCGGACACTT
>CAZRBN010000110.1:0-1121 GCA_964598355.1 uncultured Gammaproteobacteria bacterium | reverse complement strand
GCGCGGGAACGAGGCGAAGATCCTGCCGCTTTCTGGGCCAAAACCTACGAATACAATCAATCTCATATTCCTGTGCGCGAACAGACCGAAGTTGTCGGCCACGCGGTTCGTGCCATGTATCTCTACAGCGCCATGATCGACCTGGCCAAAGAGCTAAATGATCCATCCCTTTTCCAGACCTGCGAGCGCCTCTGGCAACACCTGACCTCTAAGCGCCTGTATATTACCGGCGGAGTAGGCTCATCCGGTGATAACGAGGGCATGACCACCGACTATGATCTGCCCAACGATACAGCCTATGCGGAAACGTGTGCCTCTATCGGTCTGATCCTGTGGAACCATCGCCTGCTGCAACTCGATACCGATCATCGCTATGCCGATCTACTCGAACGCGCACTCTACAACGGCGTGCTGAGCGGTCTGGCGCTGAATGGTGAAGGCTTCTTTTATGAAAACCCATTGGAGAGCCACGGAACACATCATCGCCAGGAGTGGTTTAAATGTGCCTGTTGCCCTCCCAATGTCGCACGCTTGCTGACTTCACTCGGTCAGTACATCTATAGTGCCAATCAGACGGATGTGATGGTACACCTCTATATACAGAGCGCGAGCAATATAACAGTCGCAGGGCAGCAGATCATGCTCAAGCAGGAAACGGACTATCCCAGGAATGGTACTATTAAGCTTAGCCTGGAGATGGAGCAGACAACCGAGTTCGGCTTGAACCTGCGTATACCCGGCTGGTGCAAGCAGAGTCATCTCACTGTTAATGGCGAGGAGCTATCTATCGAATCGCACCTGCATAAGGGCTATGTGCGCATAGCACGCTCCTGGCAGTCAGGCGACACTGTCACGCTCGATCTGGCCATGCCTGTTGAACGCGTTTATGCGCATCCTGACATTCTTGAAGATATCGATAGTGTTGCCCTCCAACGCGGTCCACTGGTGTATTGCCTTGAACAGGTTGACAATAACATCCCGCTGCACCGTATTCGCCTGTCGCCCGTTGCCAAACTGGAGAGCCACTTTGAGCCAGATCTTCTCGGAGGCGTCACTATCGTCGAAGCCGACGCTACAGCCTTGCAGGCAGAAGATTGGTCCGATACGCTCTATCGTACAAC
>CAZRBN010000109.1:0-2718 GCA_964598355.1 uncultured Gammaproteobacteria bacterium | reverse complement strand
ATGGGGGTTGTCTATGCAGTAGGAGTTAGAACAACTATGGTTGAGCATATCACAGATAAACAATTTCATCGAATTCACCTTTTCATAGGTGAAGGACAGGTAGAGGATGCACTGACTGCGCTGGAGCAGATACAGCCAGCAGATGAAAAGGAGAGGCAGGAGGTTGCCTATCTACGGGCCTGGTGTTATACCGAGCAGGGTAGATGGGATGAAGCCGCTCATATGCTCCCTGAAGCTGGCGCGAGCGAAGAGGCAGTCAATGATATCCAGGCGCTCGGACAAACCGAGCGCAGGCGCAGAGCGTATTATCAGTTACTGATGGGAAACATCGCGGTCAACAGGGGGCATCACGAAGAAGGGATGCGCCATTACCGCAAGTGCATCAAGTTTCTCGACGAAAGAAGGATGAACATTCCCAACGTGCGCATCCAGGCGCTGATGGGCATGGGCACGCTTTCGGTGATCACCGGGTTTTACGACGCGGCCCTGATCCACTTCGAAGAGGCTTTGCGCCTGTGTAACGACGAACATCCTAATCTGCCCGATATTTATTATGGCCTGGCCGATCTCTACCGCCACAAGGGCGATTTCCCGCGCGCGCTGGAGTGTGGCAAGAAGGCCTGGCAGATCTACACCGATCTGGACAAACCCATCATGGTCGGGCGCATCCTCAATCTCCTGGGGCGCATCTGTTTCCAGATGCGCGATTTTGAACAGGCTGCGGCCTATTATACCGAAGCGCTGGCCATCTCGATGGTCCACGACAGCCCGCTTATGCCGCTGATCAACCTGGTGGCTCTGGCCGATCTGCGCCGCGAGGAAGGGCAGTTGAAAGAGGCCTGGCGCTATTGTAATCTGGCACGGGATCTCACCCCCAGGCTGCCATCCCATGCCGGTCAGTATAGGGGCATGATGCATATCGTCTGCGGCAAAGTCAAGGAGTCGGAAGCGGAGCAAGCTGAAGGCCAGCGCGCCGTGGAACTGCGCGCCAGCGCAATCTCGTACTTCGAAAAAGCCATCCAGGAACTTGAAGCCACCGACTCCCGCGGCGTAGTACTCGCGGAAGCCTACCAGCGCCTGGCCCAGGCGCTCGAAGCATCCGGCAAACAGGAGCTGGCGATCACCTACTGGAAATCGGCCTTCTCCGCTTCATCCAGTACACAAAACTCCTCTCCATTCTAAAAGGGATTTTCCTGACAGAAATACATGGTGCGGAAGAACGAACGGGATCAGGCCATCGGCGATGGCCTGATCCCGTTCGTTCTTCCGCACCATGTATTTCTAGAAATTTACCGGACGCCCAGCAGCAGTTCGACGGTCAGCTGGTCGAGCTTTTCGTACTGGAAGCCGCGCTGCGCCAGGGCCGCGGGGTTGAAGTCGATGGCTTTCAGCCGGCTGGCCGCCTCTTTGCTATAGCCGCCGCTGAAGAGGGCCGCGTGCTCGGCGTTGCCGCCGCGGATCTCGGCCAGCAGCGCCTGGATCTCAGGATCGGCGTTGAAGCGGCGCGCTTTCTCCTTGAAGATGTTATAGGAACGCATACAACCAGCCGCGAAGTTCCATACCCCCTGCTCATCCTCGGTACGGTAAGCATGGGCATCGAAGTGACGCGGGCCATCGTAGCCCTGGTCCTCCAGCAGCTTGACCAGGAAGAACATGCTCTTGACGCTCTCGCTGCCGAAGCGCAGATCCTGGTCGAAACGCGGCCCCTTCTGGTCGTTGAGGTCGATGTGGAAAAGCTTACCGGCCTCCAACGCCTGGGCGATACCGTGGACGAAGTTCAAGCCCAGCATGTGCTCATGCGCAACTTCGGGGTTGAGACCCACCATCTCGGGATGGTCGAGGGTATAGATGAAGCCCAGCATGTGACCGATGGTCGGGAAATAGGTATCCGCGCGCGGCTCGTTGGGCTTGGGCTCCAGGGCAAAGCGCAACTTGTAACCATTGTCGATGACATACTCGGTCAGGAAATTGATGGCATCGCGCATACGCTTGACCGAATCAACGGGATTTTTGCTGGCGTCGGTATCCGCGCCCTCGCGCCCACCCCAGAAGACATACGTGCTCGCGCCCAGCTCCACGCCCAGGTCGATCGCGCTCATGGTCTTTTGCAGCGCGAAGGCGCGCACACTGGGGTCAACGGAAGTGAAAGCGCCATCTTTGAAGACAGGATGTCTGAAAAGATCGGTCGTGGCCATCGGCACAACCATGCCATGGTCGTTTAGCGCCTGCTTGAATTCACGCACAATCCGCTCGCGCTCGGCGGGCGTTGCGTCAAACGGCACCAGGTCGTTATCATGGAGATTGACGCCCCAGGCGCCCAGTTCAGAGAGCTTCTGAACGATCCTGGGGGCAGTCAGCGCCGGGCGCGTCTCATAGCCGAAGGGATCGCGTCCCTGGTTGCCCACGGTCCAGAGGCCAAAAGTAAATTTGTCCTCCTTGCGCGGGGCATACTGATCACTGGTAATAGCTTGGGTCTGGGTCATGGTTCTAGGTGTCTCCTTTGAAAGAAGCCCGGCCTTGGTACAGCCGTCTTCAGCTCTGTCTCGCGGTACTCTCGTTTGCTATTCTACCACAACCACATAGAGAAGCGCAAACGCGCAATGGTTTTGCTCATTTGTGCAAACAAAACCCACCGGAGGCGCGGCCCCAGTGCTGCATCGGCAGCACCTCCTTTCCGTTTTGACAAGAAGAACGCGGGCGAGCGTTCGTCAAAACGGA
>CAZRBN010000108.1:0-2748 GCA_964598355.1 uncultured Gammaproteobacteria bacterium | reverse complement strand
CGCGAAGCTCGAGCTGCTCGACGGCACGGTGAAGGAAGCGCTGCGCCTGCAGCCGGTCATCCCGATGGTCGGGCGCGTGCTGCAGGTGCCCGAGAAGATCGGCACGTGGGACCTGCCGGCCGGGGCGTTCGTCGCGCCCTCGATCTACCTCGTTCACCGCCGGGAGGACCTGTACCCCGAAGCGCTGAAGTTCAAGCCCGAGCGCTTCCTGTCGTTCAAGCCGGCGGCGTGGGAGTGGCTCCCCTTCGGCGGCGGACTGCGCAAGTGCGTCGGGGCGGCCTTCGCGATGTACGAGATGAAGATGGTCCTCGCGACGATGCTCCCGCGCGTCGAGATGCGTCTCGCGACGGACCGCGTGCGGCCTGTGAGGCGTGCGGTCACCATGACGCCGAGCGACGGGCTGCCCGTGGTGCTGACGGCGAAGCGATCCCGGAGGGACGCGACGCCCAAGGCGGCCTGAGCGAGAGCTGGCCTCCGGCGTCGTCCGTCCGCCGTCTCGAATTGCTTCGACCGAGTGACGAGTTGGGGGCGCGCGCGTTGCTTCATCCGTCACAATGGGTCCGGGGACTTGGCGGGCGCGGCTTGCGCACGGTTCACGCTGGCAGTGGCTTCTGAAGCTCGCCCTCCTGGCGTTCTTCGTCATCGGGACCAACGACGTGCTCGGCCGGCGGTCGCTGCCCGGGTACGCGCTCTTCGGCCTCGCCTGGGTGCTCTCCGTGGCGTCGCTGCTCCACGTCGCCGTCTTCGGCGGTCGGATCTCGCGGCTGCTCTGGACGGTGGCCATCGCCACGTCGACCTTCGTCTGCACGACGTTCCAGGCGATCCAGCAGTCGCCGCTGACGTACGCCGATCAGAATGTGCTCATCCAGAACGTGGCCTTCGCGGGCATGGTGGTGCAGTTTTATCGGCCCTTCCTCTCGGGCCCGCTCCTCTTCGGCCTCGTCGGCATCGCGGCGATCAACGTCCCACCTCACGCGCCGAGCGGTGACACGCGCCGGACGATGGCCGAACGGGTCGGCGCGCTCGGCCTGCAGCTCTCCCCCATCCTCCTGACGATGGCCGTCCTCTACCTCAAGCACGGCGACGGGACGAACGGCTTCGCCGTGCAGCACCGGACCCTGGCGTTCCTCGGCGTCGAGGGAATCGAGCGCCTGCGCGAGGGCCCGCCGCCGGAACGACGCGAGGTGACGATGCCCCATTCCGGCACGAGGCCGCTGGAGAACGTCATCGTCGTCATGGACGAAAGCATCCGCGGTGACCTCCTCGACATCAACGTCGAGGGCGGCGTGCCGACCGGGCTCAAGGGCCGGCCGGGCCTCATCAACTTCGGCGTCATGTCATCGATCGCGAACTGCTCGCACGAGACGAACGTCGCCTTCCGCTACGGCGTCGGCCGACGCGACTATCTCCACCAGCTCGCCACGAATCCGAGCATGTGGGCCTACGCGAAGCGCGCGGGCTACGAGACCTTCTACTTCGACGCGCAGCGGACCGGCGGCCAGACGCAGAACGGCATGGACCCGCGAGAGCTGAGCGAGATCGATCACTTCGTCCAGCTTCCCTCCGACGTGCGCGCGCAGGACCGGGACTGGAACATCGCCACCGCCCTTCGAAGCGCCCTCGCGCCGCGCGATGGTTCGAAGCCGATGTTCGCCTACGTGAACAAGGCCGGGGCGCACTTCCCCTACGAGGGGAAGTATCCCCCGGAGCACGCCTGGTTCACGCCGGTGCTGGCGCACGAGTACTTCGGGAACGAGGCCGACCCCAGGCACGCGCTCAGGTCCTTCAGCGAGGAGCAGGACGCGAGCGACCGGGACGTGCACGCGCGCTTCAAGAACTCGTGGATGAACGCCGCCGGCTGGAACGCGACCCGATTCTTCGAGGTCCTCCTCGACGGGCTCGACCTGAGCGACACGTTGGTCCTCTACATGGCCGACCACGGACAGGACCTCCACCAGGACGGGCGGCCGGGTTTCGCCACGCACTGCACGTCGGGAGACGCTCACCCCGACGAGGGCCGGGTGCCGCTGGCCATCATCACCGCGCACGGGGAAACGGCCGCGAGGCTGGGCGCCGCCGCGAACCAGAACTTCGGGCGCGTCAGCCAGTTCAGCGTGTTCCCGTCGATGCTGCGGTGGATGGGGTATTCGCCGGAGGCGATCGCTGCGGAGCCGGGCTTCGACCCTCCGCTCGAGACGCCGGCGAACCCCAGCGATCAGCAGTTCCTGTCCACGTTCTTCGTCCAGCTCGGCGCGAAGCCGCACTGGGTGCCGTGCCCCGCGCCGAGCACCGACGCCCGGCGCTCCTCGAACGACTGACGCGCGCGCCCTCTTCAGCGCAGCGCGCAACCGGTGCCGAATTCCAGCTCGAGCACGCCGGCGCGCGACGCCGTCTTGCCCCCGCCCGCCTCGAGCGAGACGTGGCACGAATCGCCGTCCCGCTCGACTTCGACGGCGTAACGCGCGTTCGGGGCCAGCGACGCGACGAGATGCCGCGTGGCCGAAGCGGGGGCGCGGTAGTCGAGCGGAGCGGCGCGGGTCTGAGGAGCGGATCGCACGAAGACGTACGCTTCGTCTCCGATGACCGCGCCGGCGACTTCCTGCCCCTCGACGCGGTCCGCGACGGGCGGCCGCATCTTCGACGGACCCACCACGATGGCGTGCAGGAATCGGCGCTCGACGTTGCCCACCGGCGAGCGCACCTCGGCCCGCACGCTGGTGACGCCGTCGGGCGGATCGTTGTCGTAGA
>CAZRBN010000107.1:0-2756 GCA_964598355.1 uncultured Gammaproteobacteria bacterium | reverse complement strand
CAGGGCGTCACGTCGAACTACGACACCGATCTCTTGCGTCCGCTCGTCGAGACCGCCGCCGAGATGGCCAAGAAGCGCTACGGCGCCTCCATGGGGGACGACGACGTGTCCATGCGCGTGCTCGCCGATCACGCGCGCGCCGCCACCTTCCTCATCGCCGACGGGGTGATGCCGTCGAACGACGGGCGCGGCTACGTGCTCCGCCGCATCATGCGGCGCGCCATCCGCCACGGCGTCAGGCTCGGCCTCGTCGAGGGCGACTACGCCAGGCTGTGCGACCGCGTGGTCGGCCTTCAGGGAGGCCACTTCACCGAGCTGAAAGAGGCGCGCGGCCTCATCCTGCGCGCCGTCGAGGCCGAGGACCAGAGCTTCCGCCGCACCATCGATCGCGGCATGCGGCTCATCGACGAGGCGTTCGCGCGCCTGCCGAAGGGCTCGACCGTGCCCGGCGAAGTGGTGTTCAAGCTCTACGACACCTTCGGCTTCCCCGTCGATCTGACGCGGGTGATCGCCGAGGAGCGCGGCTTTGCCGTCGACGAGGCCGGCTTCGAGCGGGAGATGGACAAGCAAAGGGCGCGCTCCGAAGAGTTCGCCGGCTCGGGCGAGAAGGCGATCGCCGACGTGTACAAGCAGAAGGAGGCGGAGCTCGGCGCCACCCGGTTCCTCGGCTACGACACCACCGAGGCCAGCGGCAAGATCGTATGGCTGAAGGACGGCGACCTCGTCGCCGACCAGACGCCGTTCTACGGCGAGGCCGGCGGTCAGATCGGCGACACCGGGACCATCCGCGGCGAAGGCTTCGCGCTCGCCGTCACCGACACCCACAAGACGCCGGGCGGCCTCATCGTGCACAAGGTGAAGCCGCTCGAGGGCCAGCCGCGCGCCGGCGTTACGGCCACCTTCACCGTCGACGGCGAGCGGCGCGACGCCATCCGGCGCAACCACTCGGCGACGCACCTTCTGCACCTCGCGCTCAAGGAGGTGCTCGGCGATCACGTGGCGCAGAAGGGCTCTTTGGTGGCGCCCGATCGGCTGCGCTTCGACTTCTCGCACTTCCAGCCGATGACCGAGGCGGAGAAGCGCACCGTCGAGGAGCTGGTCAACCGCGAGATCCTGGCCAACGCCGATTCGGTGATCGAGGTGAAGTCGTTCGATGACGCCAGGAAGTCGGGCGCGGTGGCGCTCTTCGGCGAGAAGTACGGCGACGTGGTGCGCGTGATGCGCATCGGGCGCCGCTCGGTCGAGCTGTGCGGCGGCACGCACGTGAAGCGCTCCGGCGACATCGGGCTGTTCAAGATCACGCAGGAGCTGGGCATCGCGCAGGGCGTGCGCCGCCTCGAGGCGGTCACCGGCGAGGGCGCGCTGAATTACGTGCAGAAGCTCGAGGACGAGCTCGGCCGCGCCGCCGAGCGCACCCGCTCGCCGCTGTTCTCGGTGGCGCAGCAGGTGGACAAGCTGCAGAAGGACCTGAAGGAGCGCGAGCGCAAGATCGAGGAGCTGCAGCGCAAGCTGGCCTCCGGCGGCGGCCGGGACCTGCTCTCGGAGGCGCGCGAGGTGGCGGGCGTGAAGGTGCTGGCCTCGCGCTCGGACGTGGCCGATCCCAAGGCGCTAAGGGAGGTGGCCGACCAGCTGCGCTCGAAGCTCGGCTCCGGCGTGGTGGTGCTGGGCGGCGTCACCGACGGGAAGGTGGCGCTGGTGGCGGCCGTCACGGCCGACCTCACGCAGCGCGTCCAGGCGGGCAAGCTAATGGCCGAGCTGGCCAGGATGGTGGGCGGAAAAGGCGGCGGCAAGCCCGACCTGGCGCAAGGCGGCGGCACCGACGTGGCGAGGCTCGACGAAGCGCTCCAGGCGGTCTACGGGCTCATCCAATAGGGCACCACAGAATGTGGTAAAATTGCGCTACCGTGGCGGGTGAAGACAGTCGGTCGAGCGGTCGCACCGCGACCTCGATGCGGATCAAGCTCAAGTACCCCGACGTCGACACCTTCATTCACAAGTACGCGGTCAACATCTCTCGCGGCGGCATCTTCATCGCCACCAAGACGCCCAAGCCCGTCGGCACGCACCTCCGGTTCGAGTTCCAGCTTCAGGCCGGCACGTCGCTGATTCGCGGCGAGGGCCAGGTGATGTGGACGCGCGAGTACGACCCGGCGGCGCCGCAGCGGGCGCACGGCATGGGGGTGCGCTTCGTGCGGCTCGATCCGGCGAGCCAGTCGATCGTCGACCGCGCGCTCAAGTGGCGCGTCGAGCACGGGCTCAAGAAGAACGACTCCGAGGGGATCACCGTCACGTCGGCCTCGCCGGCCGGCTCGACGCCGGAGCCGGCGCCGCTGCCCGCGGCGCTGGCGCAGACCGAGCCGATCGGCGGCGTCTTCGACGACGAGGCCACGCGCGTGGCGCCGCGCGCGCCGCACGTCCTCGAGGCGCTGCGGGCCGATGCAGCCCAGCGTCGCTGGCAGGAGGAGGCGCGCGCCGCGGCCGAGCGCCCCGTCGACGACGAGCCCACTCACGTGGGCATGGAGACGCCTCCCGGCGTCGACACGGCGCCGCACGACACGCTGGCGGCGGCGCAAGAGCGGGACCTGCGCGGGCCCGGCGACGTCACGCGCGACGTCATGATCCCCGATGTGCCCATGGCGGCGATGCCGGCGCGCGAGACGCGGCCCATCGAGATCGGCGCGGCCGACGATCCGGCGCCGCTCGCCGTCGACACGCCGCCCCCGCCGCCGCCGCCGGTGCAGCCGCAGCCGCAGCCG
>CAZRBN010000106.1:0-2768 GCA_964598355.1 uncultured Gammaproteobacteria bacterium | reverse complement strand
GTAAATCAGAAAGGAACTCCTGGTCGCCCTTGCCGTCGAATATCAGCATCGGTAGCCTGCGCCGGTCATTTGCCGGACCAACGACGCGAAAGAGGTCTTGGGTAATGATGTTCTTGAGCAGTGTTGTCTTTCCTGAACCGGTGGCCCCGAATACGACCGATTGCATGATGCGAGTTGCGTCGGGCCAAAGCCACGGCTTTCCGTGCACGTCATAGCCGAGAACGATTGCGTTCTGGTCGTAGGCAGACTGGATCGCCTTTCGGTCTTTTTCTGGGGATATATATAAAGGAGGGTGAGGCCAAGCGGTTTCGCGGCGCCGCCGCAGGGTGATCACGTACCAGGCAACCGCGATGCACCCAGTTGACGCAAAGAGCAGGTAGAGTCCGCCCTCTACCAATTGCGCTGGGCGCAGGTGATAACGCGCGACCAGGATGTAGGAGCCGGCCGCAACCAGAACCAGCGCACCCAGAACTAAGACGAGTCCGAGGCTTTCTTCCTGATCGCGATGATAGGCCCTGCGGCCAAGACGATATTCATTTTCCGGTTTCATGGATGGACAAAGCTGAAGAACAAAAAGCTGCCCGCGCTGAAAGTGATGAGCACAGCCAGCAATAGCAGAACAGGGTTCAAGCGAAACCTGCCGTTCTCAGTCCGCGGTTTAAGAGGATCCTCGGTCCAGTGCCGCAATGAGGCGAGAATGGTGTCTTCGCGCTCTTGCGCGAGATAGCTCTGGAGCCGTTCGCGCATGGTTTCGATTTGCTGATTCCGTCTCATGCTCACATCACAAAGGTCGCCTTGAGTCCGGACTCAAATACCAGTTGCAGCACCGCCGGTCCCTTCAGATCTTGCCGGATGGCAACAACTCCCTGGGCCGAAGAGCCCGGCTCCAGTTGTTCCGACTCGTTCTCAACATGGCCGACAGCCAGGGGCAATGCTTTCGCTGTGCCCAGCTTCTTCAACCCGCGAGAGTCCAGTTGCGTGTGCGCGATGCTGCCTAATGAAATGGACGAATGCTCCGGCTTCAGTTCAAACACAGCCGGCAGGCCCGCGCGGTAGCTCGCTTCGGTGTCATTTTCGATGGTGTAGTGGACGTAAACCGTGCTCCGCGTCCTGAATACCTGTTCGACACGAATGTTGACCTCATTCGGTCGTGTCCGCACGCTGCTGTGCATCTGGACTGCTCCCAGGAACGCGCGTGTCAACATCATGTCAGCGAGTTCGTCCGCACTGCTGCTTACAACCGGCGGCGCAGCAGGAATGGCCGCATCAATAGCAAAGTTCATGTTCTTTACCTCTTCCGTGGTTTCTAATTCGTAGGCGAAGCGCCTGGATGCGGTCCAAACAAGAAGATCGGTGGACACTCCGGGCTTCGTTGGCTTGACGAACACTTTGTTGTCCTGGCGCTCGATCTGGAAGTCGGAACTGCCGGCTGCCGCCATCGTGACGGGCTCGTGAAATTCAAGCACTGTCAGATGGTTCAGAGCCGTAGCAATATGGAGCACATTCTGAGCTGGAGCTTGTGGCTGCTGCGCGGCCAGCGCGACGGTAAATAGGCCGTATACAAGGGTAGAGAGAATCCGTTTCATATTTCCTTTTTCGGCCCTGAGCGGAACCCGCGAGGGATTCCGCCCAGAGTGGTTACTGCCTCACATGATCCAAGGCGCATCGTTTACGTCCCCATCTGCCGAGACGCTTGGAAACTCCACGTCTTCATCCACTACCGCAGCTTGCGCCGCCGTAGTCTCTTCTACGTGGACTTTGGTCGATCGATCCGCTTGGGTCTGTTCGGGTTTGTCGTCGAGGAGGATGTTCCCGTCCTTCAGCTTGAACAGGAACGTATGTTTCTGTCCTCCGTTAAGGGGATCAACCAGGAAAACCCGGCCAGAGGAGTCAGTGCGAACGAATCCCTCGTAAAGCTTTGGTACGTGCACGCGGACGAACTTGCCTCCGGTACGATCGGCCAGCTTCACGATGAGTTCCTGCGGAAAGGCAAGAAAGAGAATCGAGCCGCTCGAGCGCTCGCCTCGCGAAACTACGCGGTTGAGCGCTTGCAGCCAACCAAACCGGTTCTCCGTCTTGTTCTGCGCCCAGATGCGGACGAAGGCCAGGATGGACTTCATCTCGTATTTGCCGCGCTCCTCATCAAAATGGCAGGCGCCATAAGATTGGTTCATGGCAAACAGCTTCTGTCTCCGCAGTTCCTTGTCGAGACTCTGCCGTACCGCGTCCCACTCGGCTTTGGCTTTCTCCAGTTGTGCTTTGAGGTGTTCACGCCGCGCGGCGATCTTAGCGATCATGGCAGCATAGGCCTGATTGACGAAACGGCATTCCTTCATCATCTCGCGGGTGACCTGTTCACCCACTACTAGTGACTTGAATGCCTCAATCGAAGCTTTGTTGGCCATGAGGTCTTCGATCTCCTTGCGGACATGGTTGTAGAGTTTCCCGATGCGGTCGGTGCTTTCGACATCGAGATGGAGCGGCAGATCAGAAACTCGGCGCTCGTTCTTGTAACGAAGCCATGGCGCCTGCCGTACCTGCTGGCGTATTTCGGAGACGAGCTTTAGATCCGGCTGGACTTGCCACTTGAGGCTGTCGAGCGCGTTCTGGAGTTCCTTCGCCAATTGCTGGGCAAGCTCTTCTTTGCCCGAAGCACGGCAAGAGGTCATCAAATCGGTAATCGAGCCGATGTGATTTCCCCGGGCCTTCATGGCTACGTGCTCCAGGTTGAACCAGGGATCGCGTGCTTTGTCTCTCTTGTTCTTCCC
>CAZRBN010000105.1:0-2808 GCA_964598355.1 uncultured Gammaproteobacteria bacterium | reverse complement strand
CTGCGGCAGCTGGAAGGTTCTGGACCGCCAAGATTCCATCGCGCCGCGGCGACGAGGCGCAGGGCTTTCTCAATGGCCTGCGCGCGCTTGGAGGGGGGTCGGCGATCGGCTCGATCGTGCACGGCACGACCGTCGGCACCAACACATTGCTGGAGCGGCGCGGCCCCAAGATCGGCGTGATCACGACGCGCGGCTTTCGTGACGTGCTGGAGATGCGCCGGCGCGACCGCCGTCGCACCTGGGGCCTGTGGGGCGATTTCGTGCCGATCGCCGATCGCGATATGCGCGTCGAGGTCGCCGAGCGCACGCTCGCCGACGGAACAATCCGCGAAGCGGTTGACGCAGACGAAATCCGCGCGGCCGTGCAGGAGCTCCAAAAGCGCGGCGCCCAGGCGCTCGCGATCATCTTCATCAACTCCTATGCCAACGCGGAGAACGAACGCCGCGCCGCCGCTGCGGCCCGCGCCATCTGGCCGAATCCCCATGTGACGGTATCGCATGAGGTGCTCGCCGAGATCCGGGAGTTCGAGCGTTCCTCGACTGCGGCGCTCAATGCCTATCTGCAGCCGGTGGTCGGAACCTATATCGGCAAGCTCGAGGCGGCGCTCGCCGAGCAACAATTTGCTGGATCGCTGCACATCGTGCAGTCGAACGGCGGCATGATGTCGACTACGACCGCGTCCCGGCTGCCGGTGCGCACGGCGCTGTCCGGTCCGGCCGCCGGCGTGGTCGCCGGCGCGGCGCTGGCGAAGGCCGCGGGATTTGACGACCTGATCACCTGCGACCTCGGCGGCACATCATTCGACGTGTCGCTGATCGCCGCCGGCAAGGCGTCGATCGCGGCGCAGACGGCGATCGATTTCGGCATGGTCATCCGCACCCCGATGATCGAGGTCACCACGATCGGCGCCGGCGGCGGCTCCATCGCGGCGGTTGATCGCGGCGGGCTCCTGCATGTCGGTCCCGAAAGCGCGGGGTCCGTACCCGGACCCGCCTGCTATGGCCAAGGCAACGACAAACCGACTTTGACCGACGCGCAAGTCGTGCTCGGGCGCATCAATGCCAACCGCCCGCTCGGCGGGGAGTTGAAGTCGCTTGATGTGGACGCGGCAAAGCGTGCGATCGCCACCCATGTCGGCAAGCCGCTCGGGCTCGATGTGGTCGACGCGGCTGCCGCCATCGTGCGCGTCGCCGAAGCCCGCATGGCCGGCGCGATCCGGCTTGTCTCGATCGAGCGCGGTCACGATCCGGCGAAATTCGTCGCCATGCCGTTCGGCGGCGGCGGCGCGCTGCATGTCGGTGCTTTGATCCGCGAGATCGGCTTGAAGTGCGCCCTGGTGCCGCGCTTCCCCGGCATTACCTCGGCGCTCGGCTGTGTGCTCGCCGATCTGCGCCACGACAAGGTGCAGACGGTGAATTGCATGCTCGACGGCGTCGACACGGCGGGCTTTGAAGCACGCATGGACGCTGCCGGGCGAGAGGTGAGTGGGGTAATCGAGAGTTCCGGCATTCCAGTCGAGCGGATCGATATGATCTACGAGCTCGACATGCACTATCTCGGGCAGACTCATACGGTGGCAGTGCCGCTGCCGGTCAGCTCGTCGGAGCAGGGGTTTGGACTGACCGAGAGCATGATCCGCGAGGCGTTCGAGCAGACGTACGCAGCCTCGTTCAGCCGGTTGCTGCCCGGCCTAGCGATCCGCATCGTGTCGTTGCGGGTCACGGCGATCGGCCGCCGCCCGCATTTCGATTTTGCGATCTGCGCGCCGAGCGCGAGTGCGCCATCCGCCAAGATCGATGCCGCTACGCGGCAGGTTTGGTTCGACGGTGGCTGGCGCGACACCCGGATCTACCCGCGCCTCGATCTGCCGGTGGGCACGCTGATTGAAGGCCCGGCCATCCTGGAGCAACCGGATGCCACGACGGTGATCGAGCCTGGTTTGCGCGGGCGGGTGGATCGGCTCGGCAATCTGATCGTGGAGCGCGCCGCATGAATAGGTCAAGCGCACTCATCCTCGGCGACTTGCAAAACGACTTCCTGCATCCCGATGGGGCTTATGCTCGTGGCGGCCAGACCAATCCGACGATCGCAGCGCTTCCGGAGAAGCTGATATCGCTGGTGCGCCGCGCCCGTGAGAACGGCATTCTGATCGTCGCAACGTTGTTCACGTTAGTGCCGGGTCGCGGCGGTGAGCCGATCATGTCGCCGCATCTCAAACAATTGCGTCCATTCCTGCGACGTGGCGATTTCGCGCCGGGCAGCTGGGGTCAGCAAGTTGTCGACGTGCTTGGTCCCGTGGATATCGCCGTCGAGAAGGTCGCCTACTCGGCGTTCTACATGAGCCGGCTCGAGTGGGTGCTGCGCAAGTGCGGAATCGACGAGCTTTATGTGGCGGGGATCGTGACCAATGGCGGTGTCGCCTCGACGGTGCGCGACGCGCATGTGCGGGAGTTCCACTGCACGGTAATCGAGGACGGCTGCGCGGCTTTTTCTGAG
Source organism: uncultured Gammaproteobacteria bacterium (assembly GCA_964598355.1). Taxonomy (GTDB): domain Bacteria; phylum Patescibacteriota; class Microgenomatia; order Levybacterales; family UBA12049; genus DASQJJ01. Next base: position 311 of record CAZRBN010000105.1, on the reverse strand, counting down.
GTCGTCCACGACGCCGCGATCGCCGGCCTGCGGCCGGTCGCAGCGATCACGACCATTGCCGAGGCGATGCAGGCGTTCGTCGCCAATTCGTGATCGTCGTCGATGTCTCGGAGCCGCCCGATCTGCTAGGATGAGCATAAGGGAGGCAACGATGGCAAACGAGCTGTTCCGGTCGCGCCGATCGCTCATCACCGGCATTGCAGCGGTGCTCACCGGCAGTGCGCTCTTGGTATTTCAAGTGAATGCCGAGTCCCCGCCGATCAAGATCGCAGTGTTCGACTTCGAGCTCGCAGATCTCAGTGGCGGAGCTG
>CAZRBN010000104.1:0-2856 GCA_964598355.1 uncultured Gammaproteobacteria bacterium | reverse complement strand
TCTTGCCGAAGCCCGCGACCGAAGCTGCGGCGCGCCGGCGCGCGCTGGAGATGTTGGAGCTTGTGGGCATGGGAAGCCGCACCAAGGGGCTTCCACAGGAGCTCACGCTGGTCGACCAGCGCCGGCTGGAGATCGCGCGGGCGCTGGCAAGCACACCCAAGTTGTTGTTGCTGGACGAGCCCGCCGCCGGAATGAACCCGACCGAGGTGCGCGAGCTTGCCGAACTCGTGCGTAGGATCGTGGCGCTCGGCATCACGGTCCTGCTGGTCGAGCATCACATGCGGTTTGTCATGGCGATCGCCGACACGATTACGGTGCTCAGCGCCGGGCGCATCATCGCGCAGGGCTCGCCCGACGTCATTCAGAAGGATCAGGGCGTGATCACCGCCTACCTGGGAGCGGCGCAGTGACGTTGCTGGCAATTGATAACGTCAAGGTCGCCTACGGCAATGTCGTCGCGCTGGCGGGCGTGTCGCTCGCGGTCGGCACCGGCGAGATCATCGCGCTGATCGGCGCCAATGGCGCCGGCAAGAGCACGCTGATGAAAGCCGTTATGGGCCTGGTGCGGCTTGCCGAAGGATTGATTGCATTTAACGGCGCATCGCTTGCCGGCCGCCGCACCCATGAGCGCGCCGGCTTGGGCATTGCCTATGTGCCGGAGGGCAGGGGGACCTTGCGGCAACTGAGCGTGCGCGAGAATTTGCTGATGGGCGCCTTCGCGCGCGGCCGCGATCCTGCTATCGCGCAAGATTTCGCGCGCGTGCTGGAGCGCTTTCCGCCGCTTGCCGAGCGGCTCGCGCTGCCGGCCGGAACCTTGTCGGGCGGGCAACAGCAGATGCTGGTCATGGGCCGCGCACTGATGTCACGCCCCAAGCTCCTGCTGCTCGATGAGCCATCGCTCGGGCTTGCGCCGCTGATCGCTGCCGACATTTTCCAGACCATTGCGAGCCTGACCGAAACCGGAGTGTCCGTGCTGCTGGTCGAGCAGAATGCGCACGCGGCGCTGAAGCTCGCCAAGCGCGCCTACGTGCTCGAAATGGGGCGCGTCGTGCTGGAAGGCCCGGACCTACTGCACGACCCGCGCGTGCGCGAGTCTTATCTCGGCGAAGTGGCGTTGGATTAGGCCGGATACCCCGAGAATCGAGCGATTTTAGCCCAGCGCCGGGAAGCGGGAGCCAAGAGCGTTCCGCCAAATTTTAATCCCGATAAGGATGACACATAGGCGGTGTCCGGCCACCGTGCCACATACGAAAATCACGGTGATATTCGTCGGGTCTGTTCCCGCGATCACAGCGGCTCTCGAGCCTATCAGTCATACTGGTTACACGGTTGGTCGATCGGGAGCGGGACATGAAACGGATTGCAATCTTCCTTGGTGTCGTAGCGGTCAGCATTTTTGCGATCACCTGGCTTGCTCCCAGCGCTCCGGCTTCGGAAAAGACCCAGCGCGGGCAGGTCAACGTTCAAGCGTTGATGCAAAACGCGCATGACCTGACAGAGACGACTCCCGCCGCTCTCTACTGATTTTTGAGAGCGCCCGAGTTGGACGCGCATGAGTCGCGGCAAAGAGCGGACCGAGGCGAAAGCGTTTGACAAAAGATTTGCAAAACGGACGGATAATCTCTGGCGACTTTCGTTTTTGCCGGGCTGTTTGATATTGTAAATCAGACAAAACCTCGATTAATCGAGACGCTTGCCGGTGGTCAGCCTAGATATCGACCAGTTCGGCGACATCGAATTTGCCGCGCTGCACGGCAGATCCTCATTGCGAGCGAAGCGAAGCAATCCAGAGACTCCCGCTCGCAATCAGATTGGAGCCCCCGCGCTGGATTGCTTCGTCGCGGAGCCTGTCATCGGACCGGCCATCCGGTCTGACCGAGAACACAGGTGATGAACTATGCGCGGCGATGTCATCTATGGGAGTGACGTCACGGATGAACGGCAGATCCCGGAGGCGCGCAACTCACCGCCAAGCATTTGCGGTTCGTTCAATAATTCCGTCATCTATGCGAATATCAATGACTTAGCGGAACCTAGCGTTCGGAATATCCCCGCTCGGGGAGCGCGCTCCGCGCCGATGACATGCAAAGTTTCGTTGTCGTGCGATGTCACCTATGACAGCAACGTCATCTATGCGAGCGACGTCTTATATGATGTGGGTCCCGGATCTTCGCAGCGGGCTCACTTCGTTCGCCCCGCGCTTGTCCGGCACGCGATACATCGGCAGCAAAAACGTCATCTATGCGAAAAACGTCATCTATGCGCGCGTTGTCATCTAAGCGGTGCCCCACTCACGACATCACCCCGGGGGCGTATGCTGCGGAGTGGCGAACGCACCGTCATCTATGCGCGAACGTCATCTATGCGCGGGGGTCATCTCCGAGCGGCCCTCCCGGGGCGGAAGGTGGCGCTTCACATTGAAGACAAAAGTGTCATCTATGGCGGAAACGTCATCTAAGCGGCGAACACCAGTTTTGCCTCCTATGGGAAATTGACGGCGGTACGAAATGACGAATGAGCGCACCTCGGCAGCTTGCCGCTGCGGCAAAGTAGAGCTCCAGATCGTCGGCGCGCCAATTTTGCGAGCCATCTGTTATTGCGCGAGTTGCCAAGAGGCAGGGCGCCGATATCAGCCGGTCCCTGGCGCCGATTCTGTTTTGGCGGAGGATGGCGGCACGGACTACGTTCTCTATCGCAAGGATCGCGCACGCTGCGTCCAGGGCGGGGACCTCTTCGAGGAGCGCCGGCTGAAACCGGAGTCGCCGACGAGGCGCATGTACGCGCGCTGTTGTAACACCGCCATGTTCCTCGACTTCACCAAGGGCCACTGGCTCACGGTCTATCGCGGCCGCCTTC
>CAZRBN010000103.1:0-2860 GCA_964598355.1 uncultured Gammaproteobacteria bacterium | reverse complement strand
TGGCGACGCTCGAGGTCTGCCTCGCCATCCTGCGCTCGGCGCGCGAGGGACGCGAAATCGCGCTCGAGCACCAGGTCCCCGCACCTCGAGGTGCCGCGAGATGAGCCGCAAGACCCCGGCCGCCGTGCTCGAGAACCAGATCGTATTGCGGCACTGGCTGGAGGCCGTGCCGAACGACCGCCTCGCGCACCTGATCAAGGACACGAGCCGCGGGCTCGTGCGCGCGCTGCAGATGCGCCTCACCGCGCATTCGGTATCGTTCGGCCACTGGGCGTTCCTGCGCGTCCTGTGGGAGCGGGACGGCCTGACGCAGCGCCAGCTCAGCGAGGAGGTCGGCGTGATGGAGCCGACCACGGCCGCCGCCCTGCGCGCGCTCGAGAAGCTCGGCTACATCACGCGGCGGAAGAAAGCCGGCAACCGCAAGAACAGCTACGTCTTCCTGACGCCCAAAGGGGCGGCGCTCAAGGCGAAGCTGGTGCCGCTCGCCGAAGAGGTCAACGACATCGCGGTGCGCGGGATGCCGGCAGAGCACATCGCCATCACGCGCCAGACCCTGCTGGCGATGATCCGCAATCTGGCGCGCGACGAGGCCGAGGCGGAAGCCGGGCGGCGGATGCTGTCGACGCGCGAGCTGGCGCGCGTCCTGGCGGGCTCCGAGCGCCGGCCGCGCGCGGCGAAGCGCGCGTAGGCCGGTTCTCTACTTCTCGGCCAGCAGGCCTCCCGGCTTGCTGACGATCCGCCAGGTGTCCCGGGCGGGATCCCAGCGGCTCACCACGCAATCCTGCTCGTCGAGCCCGCGCTGCGGCACCTTCTCGAAGTCGTAAATGCCGCTCACGGCCGCGAAGCCCTTCAAGTGCGATATGTACTCTCGCACCTGCGACGCGGTGGCGGCGGGTCCGAGCTTGCGCAGCGCTTCGACGACGATCATCGCCGGGTCCCAGGCGAGATTGGCCCCGATATCGGGCTTGAGGCCGGCGGCCTTGAAGGCCGCAAAGTATGCCGCCTGCGCCGTCTCGACCGCGGCCGGCAGGACCAGGCTCGGATCATGCTCCGGCCACATCGCCGTCGGCAGGTACAAGGTCTTCGGCAGAAAGTCCTTGTACTGGTGCATCTGGGAGTAGGTCATGTTGCCGCTCGTCGTCGCGATCGGGATCTCAAGCCCGCTCTGCACGATCGCCTTGAAGACGGTGGCGATCGGCGCGCCGGTCGTCCAGACGATCAGTGCCTCCGGCCTGGCCGCCTTGATGCGCTCGATCTGTGCGGTGACGCTGGTGTCCGCCGGGTTGAACTGAATGTCTTCGACCAGGCGGATCGGCTTGTTCTCCGGCCGCGCAAACGTGTCGCGGAATCCGCGTTCGGCGTCCTGTCCCGACGCGTCGGTGCTCGTCATGAGCGCGATGCGCGTGAGCCCCGTCAAACGGAAATAGCGGACGAGGACGATCGCGAGGTCGATGGTCGACACGTTCGACGTGAACACGTACGAGCCGGACTCGGGATGAATGCCCGGCGACAGGCAATACATCGCGGGCCCGTTCTTCATCAACGGGCCCATGGCGTTGCAGATGCCGACGAGCGATGAGCCGATGATCGCGGCCGGCTTGGCGGCAACCGCCTCGGCGGCGAGCTGCACCGCGGTCTGCGGGCTCGACTGATCGTCGCGGAACTGGAACCGCAACGGCCGCCCATCGATACCGCCGTGGGCGTTCACGACCTTCTCGGCGAGGGCCAGCGCGTCATGTTCGGCTTGCCCGAGAAAGGCGACGCTGCCGGTCATGGGCAGGATCACCCGCATGTCGTAGGGCTCGGCGGCAACCGCCGCAAACGGAAGGAAAGCCAGTGCCAGCGCGCGGCCAACGTGCACCGCGCCGCCATGCCATGTCAGCTTCATCGCGTTCTCCCTGTCTGGCCGGCCGCTGCGTGGCGCCGGGTTTTCCTCAGTTTAGCACTACACGCCCGATCCTAAGAGGGCTAAGATTTCCGCCGCAGCCGCCAAGGCAATCAGCACGGGAGGAACGCCATGCCGACGTCGTCGTCACGCATCGGGCACCTGATCTCGGTCGCGGCCCCTTATTGGGCCGGCGAGCAGGAGGTCGCCCGCACGTATTTCTCATCGGCCACGCGCACGCGCGACACCGACCTCGCGTGGCTGTCGCGCCAGTGCTTCAAGGAATTCTGGGGCTCCGGCACCAGCAAGCACGATCGCGGCGGCGTCTTCCTCGGCGTGCTGAAGAGCCTCGTCGCCAAGACGCCGGAGATCGACATCACGTTCGACCGCCACGACGTGCTCGACGTGGTCGAAGGCCTGCAGGCCGAGTTCTCGCATTATTGCGCGTTCGCCGACATCTACGACGAGCTGCGCCCCGCCGGCGCGCCGCGCATCAATCCGCACGTCCTGCAGAGCTGGCCGGAGGAAGACGCGCTGACCGCGCTCCGCTATAGTCATCAGGACAAGCACGGCGCCATCGGCATGCGCGCCTGCCGCTTCACCGAGGGCGGCTACTGCACGTTGTTCAGCGCCGGCATGACCCTCAAGGGCCGCGGCGGGCTCGACGACAAGATCGCCGACGCCTGCGCCTTCGTGTACGAGGACGAGTTCGGCCACATGCTCGACGGCATCGCCGGCATCGGCAAGGAGGGCCTGTCCGACGCCGATTGGCAGTTGCTCGAGACCCTGGTTGCCGAGCAGCTTCGCCAGCGCATCGTGATGCGCAACGGCCAGTTCGGCAATCCGCTGCCCAAATCCCGCATCAAGGCGATCTATCGCGGCGAGATCGAGCCGGTGGAGTTCGATTATCAGAGGGCGGGGCTAGCGGCCTGACACTCCGTCATGACCGGGCTTGTCCCACGGCTGTCCGATTGG
>CAZRBN010000102.1:0-2902 GCA_964598355.1 uncultured Gammaproteobacteria bacterium | reverse complement strand
GAGATGAGGACGGGCCAGGTGCGCGCAACTGGCCCGTCCGCATCTCTCTATGAGCGGCTCTCTCCCTTGTCAGTGGACAACCAGGACATCGAGGGTGCGCGGGCCGTGGACGCCTTCGACGCGGTTGAGTTCGATATCCGAGGTAGCGGAGGGACCGGAGACGAAGGTCAGGGGCCGGTGCTGGAGTTTGACAGCATCGCCCAGGCGCGTGATGGCTTCGGGCAGCAGTTCGACAACCTGCGCTGCGTTGATAAGACAGAGATGGTAGTCTGGCAGCAGGGTCAGCGCGCGGCGCCCCTGAGCGCTGCCGCCATCCAGCACGATCGTGCCGGTCTGAGCAACGCCGAGCGCGCAGCCGGTAAGTACCCCGTCGCTGCCATCCAGCTGGGCGTTGCTCAGGGGCGGTTCGTCGCGCAGCAGCTCGACTCCCGCGGGCTCCCAATCAGGCGGCAGATCGGCGGGCACCACCAGGCGCTTCACCCCTCTTTCGGCACAGGCAGCCACCAGCGCATCGGGCAGTTCGCTCGCCGTCACCTGCCTGACCTTGACTTTGTAATCCGTGATGCGCTCAATAAAGCGCGCGATGACCTCCGCGCGCGCGGAGGTGCCGCTGTGAAGATAGGCGCGCGTGACGGCCACCGCCTCCGGCTGCTCATCAGAGGGCACATCTTGCAGCGCCTCGCGGATGCGTCCCAGAATGGCCGCGCGCGCGTTTGTCGCGTCGCTCATGCCTGCCCCTCCTCGCTGCCCCGCGTCTTCTCACGCGCGCGCCACCACTCGCGGAAGCTCTGTCCGGGCACCGCCGGCAGGTCGCGCATAATCGTCCAGTTCCCCAATTCGCCGGGCAGCCACTCGATAACGTCCCCGCGTTTCAAAGGCCACTGACCCACCTGAGCCAGCTTTTGCGCCTGTTCGTAGCGCGCGCGACTCGCGAACGTGCGCGCGATCAGACGCATCACCAGCCCTTCCCCATTGGCGCGCTCGCGCAAGCGGCGGCTGAGCTGCTTCTGGCGCACCACTTTGCCTCGCAGGTAGATCAAGATCTGAGGAATATTGATCTTGACCGGGCAGACATCGTAACAGGCGCCACAGAGCGACGAGGCATAGGGCAGCGTGCTCGCCTGCTTGATACCCAGCAATTGCGGCGTGAGAATCGCGCCGATGGGACCGGGATAGACAGAGCTATAGGCATGCCCCCCCGTGCGCTCGTAGACCGGGCAGATATTCAGACAGGCACTGCAACGAATGCAGTTCAACGTCTGACGGCTGACCGTATCCGCCAGCACCTGCGAGCGCCCATTGTCGAGCAGAACCAGGTGAAACTCGCGCGGCCCATCGCCCTCGTGCCTGCCAGTCCAGAGCGAGGTATAGGGATTCATGCGCTCGGCGGTTGAAGAACGCGGCAGGAGCTGTAAAAAGACCTCCATATCCTGCCAGGTCGGGAGCACCTTTTCAATGCCCATCACCGAGATCAGCACCTCGGGCAGCGTCACGCACATACGCCCGTTGCCTTCGGACTCCACCACGCAGACACTGCCCGTCTCGGCCACCGCGAAATTCGCCCCGCTGATCGCCACCGGTGTCGAGAGAAATTTGCGGCGCAGGTGCGCGCGGGCCGCGCCGGCAAGGTCACGCGGCTCGTCGCTCAGCTGCTCCACCTCAAGCTCGCGCAGAAAAATTTCGCGGATCTCCGCGCGGTTCTTGTGGATGGCCGGCACCAGGATATGCGAGGAACCTTCACCGGCGAGCTGGATAATCAGTTCGGCCAGGTCAGTCTCGATCGCCTTGATCCCTCTCGTTGCCAGTGCGCTATTCAGCCTGATCTCGTCCGTCGTCAGCGATTTGACCTTGATCACCTCGCGCGCGCCGTGGCTTTCGACAATCTGCGCGATCAGCGCGTTCGCCTCCTCGGCGTCGCGCGCCCAGTGTACCTGGCCGCCGGCGCGCTGCACCGAGGCCTCCAGCTCCAACAAATAGGTATCCAGGTGGCGCAGCACACGCTCTTTCAGCGCCCGACCTGCCTCGCGCAGATCCTCCCAGTCAGGCATCTCCTCCACCACGCGCGCGCGTTTATCCCGAATAGTATGAGTCGCTTTGCGCAAATTACGGCGCAGCTGCGCATTACCCAGCGCCTGCTTCGCCGTGGACTGAAACGTCGGAAGCGGGCGGCCCTTCAAGGACAGCCCGGTTGGCTCACTCATCGCAGACCTCCTTCTTCCGTCGCGGCCAGAATCTCCGCGATATGCACCGTGCGCACCCCCGCGCGCTGGCGGTGCAGCGCCCCCCCGATATGCATCAGGCACGAATTATCCGCCGCCGCGCACACCTCCGCCTGCGTATCCAGCACATTGCGCAGCTTATCGTTCAACATCGCCAGCGACGTATCGGTGTTTTTTATCGCGAAAGTTCCGCCAAAGCCACAGCACTCCTGCGCGCCCGGCAGTTCCACCAGGTCCAGGCCGCGCACCGCGCGCAGCAAACGCAAAGGAGCATCGCCGACACGCAGAAAACGCAGCGAATGGCAGGTCGGATGATACGTCACCCGATGCGGATAGTACGCGCCCACATCTTCCAGGCCCAGGCGCTGGACCAGAAACTCGGTTAACTCATATACACGCGGCGCCAGCGCCTGCACCTCGGCCAGCAGCTGCTGATCTCCAAACCACTCGGCAGCCAGCGGATAGACCTCGCGCACCATCCCCACGCAGGACGCTGAGGGTGCCACCACCACCTCCGCCTGACCAAAAACCTGCACAAAACGCCGGATCAGCGGCAACGCCTCGCGCTGATAGCCAGTATTAAAATGCATCTGCCCGCAACAGGTCTGCTCATCGGGAAAATCGACGGTATGCCCCAGGCGTTCCAGCAACTGCACCGTCGCTCGCCCGGACTGCGGGAAAAG
>CAZRBN010000101.1:0-3110 GCA_964598355.1 uncultured Gammaproteobacteria bacterium | reverse complement strand
TGCCGATATCGACCTGACGCAGGCCCACGACACCCGATATCGGCGCCTTCACCTGTGTATAGTCGAGCTGGGTCTTGGCATTCGAGATGGCTGCGTCGTCGGCCGCGATCTGCGCCGTCAGCTGCGCAACGGTCGAACGCTGGGTGTCGGTCTGCTGGCGCGTCGCGAATTCGCCGAGCTTAGTATAGCGCTGCAGGTCCAGATTGGCATTTGCGAGATTGGCCTCGTCCTGCTGCTTCTTCGCAACCGCCTGGTCGTATGTCGCCTGATAGGGCCGCGGATCGATTTCGGCGAGCAGGTCGCCCTCCTTGACCATCTGGCCTTCGGTGAAGGCGATCTTGTCGATCTGCCCATCCACGCGGGTGCGAACCTGGACGGTGTTGAAGCCCTGCACCGTGCCGAGCCCGGTCAGGTAGACCGGGAAATCCGCCTTGTCGACCTTTGCGGTGTTGACAGGAACGGCGGGCCGGCGCGCGGCGGCTGCCTGCTGGGCAGCCTTGGCGGCTTCAGCGGCCTGATATTTTTGCCAGCCGTAGTAGCCCCCGCCGCCGAGCGCTAGGAGCACCACAACCCACCAGATCGTCCGGGACTTCTTCATGTCAGCTCATGCGCTGAAAGAATAAGAATAATGGCTCTTTAAAACCGTTCCAGCTTGGCCAGATATAGTGTGCATGCAACTTATATGTAAACACACTATGGCTTGATAATCCTAAACAATCAGCAATCTTGGGAGCGTCCGAGGCTATGTCGCTGGACCTGAAACGTCAGCTCGTCGCTCAACTTGTGGAAAGCTCGCGCCTGCTGCGCAACTATATCGATCATCGCGCGAAAGAGAAGGGGACCACACGCGCGCAATGGATCGTGTTGTTTCGATTGCGCCAGCAGGAGGGCCTCTCGCAGGTCGATCTCGCCGACGTGCTCGAGCTGCAGCCGATCTCGCTGGTGCGCCTCCTCGATCGCCTTGTCGAGCATGGTCTGCTCGAGCGGCGTCACGACCCCAAGGACCGGCGCGCCAACCGCCTGTTTCTGACTGCGCGCGGCCGGGAGCTTGTCGATAGCCTCGACTCTCTCCGCGATGCCATCGCGACGGACGTGCTGGCGGATGTCCCTGATGAGGTGATCAAGACCAGCCTGGCCGCGCTGCGCGATATCAAGGAGCGCATCAAAGCACTGTCCGATCCGCCTGGCCATGTCGCCGCGAAGTAGTGGGCATCGCCTTCGTCGACGCAGGATGCCGCGATGACCGATCTCGACAAAGGGCACAGGACATCGCGATGGGTGTGGACTGTAGCAGCGGCTGCCGCAGTCGCGCTGCGCCTCGGTGGTGCTTGCGCATTTGAAGTCTGATGAGACCGAGGACGACACCTCCGCGTCAGCGCCAGAAATACCTGATCCCGACATAGACGATGACGAGGCAGGTGAAGATCAGCGCCACCGGCAGCTGCGGGCGCTGGCCCTGTCCGCCAAAATTGAAGGTCGGCCGCAACGAGGTCTTCGGCCGGGCAGCCGGACGGCGGAAGGCAGTGACATTGTCCGTAACCGGTTCCGCCGGTGTGGGGCGGATCTCCGGCGCCGTGCCGACCCCGCCCATCTCCTTGTAATAGGCCGTATACATCAGGCGGATGGTCGCCTCGCTCGCATCCGCCTCGCTCATTTCCTTGAGCAGGTCCTTGTAGCTTGCGAGGAACTTCTGGGCGTTGGCCGGCAGCGACGAGGCACCGTTGAGTTTCGCGATCATCTTCCAGGTCGCAAAATCGGCGCGGGCCCTGGTATCGGCTCGTCGCGCGATCATCATATCTGCAGCTTTGACCAAGGCGCCCTCTGGTTTGTTTTGGCAGTCCTTATGTTGGGCTACGCATTACCGGTTGAAGCAAGTATGAGCCGGATCACAAAATTAGTCACTGTCCTCAACCCTGTCGAAATAACATCAAGATTTAGACCGAACTGCGAACCCGCCAAGGGCAGCAGGATCAAAATCCCGATCAGAATCAGCATCCCGAACGGCTCCAGCCGGGACAGCGGCACGGCCAGCGGCCTGGGCAACAGCCCGACCGCCACCCGTCCGCCGTCGAGGGGCGGGATCGGCATCATGTTGAAGACCGCGAGCACGACATTGATCAGAATCATGTTCTGAAGATTGTCGACAACCCATTGCGAGGCGTTCGCAGGTATGATGTCGACCAGATGGAACGACAGCGCCGCCGCCAGCGCGAGCAGGATATTGGTCACGGGCCCCGCGAGCGCGACCAGCACCATGCCGAACCTGGGTTCGCGGAGGTTGCGGAAATTCACCGGAACCGGCTTGGCATAGCCGAACAGGAACGGCGAATGCGACAGGAGCAGAAGCGCCGGCAGCATCAAGGTGCCGAAGGGATCGATATGACGGAGCGGGTTGAAGCTGACCCGCCCGAGCTTGTAGGCGGTGTCGTCCCCCAGCGCATGCGCCACAAAACCATGTGCCGCCTCGTGGAAGGTGATGGCGATCACGAGCGGGATGATCCAGACGGAGAGGCCGTAGGCGGTGACGTTCAAGGAGCGGGTTCCATGGGTGTGACACCCCACAGTTAAGCCTCCGGGAGCTGCCCGGCTAGGGTGCTGTTTCGGGATAGCACGGCAGCCCATCATCGAGCCTGACCCAGGCCATCTTTTCCGTGACCCACATATGGTCAGTCGGCGCAAAGGCGTTGCGGTCGTCGAAAGCGGCGAGCGCGACGCCGGCACGCTTGTGACCGACCTTGCGCCAGGAGAACAGCCGCGTGCCGCAGCGCGGACAGAACACGCGGTCGAGCTGCTCGGAGGAGGGATAGCGCGCCGTCTCGCCTTCGATGGTGATCGCGCTCTGCGGAAACAGCGCGCGGGCGAAGTACGGCGAGCCCATCGCCTTCTGGCAGTTACGGCAATGACAGACGCGCACATTGATCGGCTCGCCTTCACATTTGAAGCGAACCGCGCCGCACAGGCAGCCGCCCTCTCTGGTCATGGCATCCCTCAATAGGTCGCGCGTCCCCCGGAGATGTCGAACACGGCGCCGGTGGAGAAGGCGCAATCCTCCGAGGCGAGCCAGGCGACCATGGCGGCCAGTTCCTCCACCAGAACGAAACGGCCCTTTG
>CAZRBN010000100.1:0-3181 GCA_964598355.1 uncultured Gammaproteobacteria bacterium | reverse complement strand
AATCCATCCGCTCCAACAACATCCCAATGGACAACAGTATCGTCTGCTTCATTAACCAGTTTTACATCAGCAGGCGTGTAACATCCCCCTGGAAACCGGAATAAACGATTATCAATATGAGCATGTTCTCGAAGAAGTTTTTCTGTTGCCCCAATCTCTTCAATTTTTAATGTATTTGCAAGCTGACTTAAACCAAAACAAAATCCTGCATACGAGCTATCTGTATATGAATGGCTTCCTAACTCAAATAAAGGATTTTGAGAGAGTTTTTCTGTGATATCAGGATACAGCTCAATCCACATACCGGTAAGAAAAAGTGTTGCTTTGGTCTTTGTTGCAATAAGCGTATCAATGATCCGTTTGTCATACGAACTTTTCACCCTTCCGGAGAGCAAACTAGCCTTCATACTATCGGTCATTTCAGCATCAAAGGTCAATGCAATTTTTTTTGCAGTACGAGGACCGTGGAAAATAACATTAGCACTATTAGAGCCAATGGTTCTATTATCATAAGGACTTCCTCGCTCAACATACATTTCGTCTTGTGCTACTGCATTGTTACCTTGAGGCACGACAATAACCTTACTTGTTTGTGAAGGTGGAAGCGTTAAAAGTGAGGCAATCTGTTGTTTCACGACCTGGGACAAAAGAAAAAACATAATGGTACAAGAAAGGCCAACAATAACAAGTGTATATACAAAATGATGAGTTACATCCAAAAAGAAAGTTTTTATGTCTTTTGACAAAATCTGTCGAATATGTAACATAGGATCACTATTTAGTATTTCAAGGAATAAAAAAAGAGTCAATAAGAAAAGCCTACAACAAGGGCAATTACTCTCTGCTCAATTCTTTCTAACTATCTTCACCCCTTTGGTCCATAACTTAGCTCATCCTATTAACCTAAACCTCATTTGTAGACATTCAGAAAAAAGTTAGAACCAAATAGAAGACTATATTTTGAAATGGTATTCAGTGCTAAAAATAGCCTTGGATTAGCTTTGGAGTAGTATCACAGGGAAGTATTAGAACCTCTACATTAAATATTACTTAAATCCTCTCAACAGACAATTGTCTTGTTTCATCAACGGTAACTTTAACATTCTCCAATAAAACATTTCCTTCTGGAGTAAGAGGCAAGCTTGAACGTATTGAAGGATCATTGAGATCAATTATTCCTCTATAGTCACTTTTTATTTGGACAATTCCCTTAAGCATTCTATTTGTAAGCAATATATGACCTTCTATGCTTAACTCGTTAAGATCTTTGACTGAAGCATTACCAAATGCGACTATAAGATTTTGTATATCTGTATAAAAAGGGTCTTTCAAAACTGTCTTATTCACGCTCACCACATGACCTGGGTTCTCATTGACTAATGTCCATGAAGGTATATCAAGTCTAAAATGGTCTGAATAGGCCTGTAACCAGAAATCCCAAGAAGATTTTATCGGTGTAAAGAAATTATCTCTTTGTTCAGAATCTAAATTAACAATTCGAAGGAATTGTGTTCCTCCCGATACCTCTTTCCATAAGTTTTGTGCGTAAGGATCCATATTTACAAATTCACTTAAGCGTAAGACAACAGAAGCGACTGCTCCTTCTAACTGTGTAAAATGTCTTCCATTAGATGTCCTTTCATTTCTAATAAGTTCTGGAGCAATTATTTGAGCAAATCCTTCATCACCAAAATGAGCTTTTAATTTCGATAAGAAGGTGCCTAATAATGTTTCATTAAAAAGAATCGTGTTTGTATTAAACAATTGATCTCTTCCAAAGGACTGCATTCCTAGAGCTTGAGCATCTTGTTCACTTCCTAATCCTATGCGTTGGAACAACTCTCCTTGTCCTGCTTTCTCAGCTTGAATTATTTCAAAAATATCCAGATTATTGTGTCCATCTTTTTGCGTCACTCCCAAGATTCCTCCTTTACGATCACTATCTAAACGACTTGTCGTAACCATAACCACCCCAGCTTTTTCTCCGACAGCAAATCCAACCATCTCAGGAGATACTGCATTATTTGTACCGTCACCATTATAAAGAGCATGCACACGAGGGATATTACCTTCATATGCATGTGTTGCAAACTCTTCCAAAAGGTGTGTCCCGATTTGTCCATGACCTCCAGGAGCAAGACACTCCTGAGTCAATTCCTGAGTTTGTGTTTCAACTGTAGGAAGGTATGTCTGAGTTATTGGTTTATAGATATTTACATTTGTATCGTCTGACGAAAGAAACTGTTCATATGTTTTTGCAACTCCTCGTCTCAATCTTCCAGTAAGAGTTGTACTTTGCAAAAAGCTTTCAAAAGAAGGAAAGCTATCTTCACTTAAGACTTCTTGCAAAAAAAACGTCACGATATTTGTTGGCTGAATCAAGTAATCTAAGAAGTTTCATCTCCATGACTGGAACTAAAATATCCCCCGAAGCAGATTTTATAGTAAATGCTAAATCTGTTCCCTTCGCTCCAATTTTTGGCTGTCCTGTTCTTCCTAAATCGGCCCAATGAGCCTCTAAGAATGTAAGTCTTCTAACAGGTAATGCTGTACCTGCATCAAGAGGGTGAACCACAAGGGTGGTTTGTGCCGCAGCTTCTCTATATCCATCTTTTTGTAGAACATCTCTTGCATAATCAACTATGCCTAATTTTTGTCGTTGCTCGGGGGATAAAAATGCTATAGGGGTAAATTCGCTCCCTATTCTTAAAGTCCTTTCTCTTGGAAACAGATATTGTGAATAAAGTGAAGCTGAATAAGATAAGTCCCTACCAGAGACACCCAATGAAGACAAAGCATGAACAGCTTGTTCAAAGGGAGTAGAGGTAATTTGCCTTTCACTCCCAACAGAAGGCCTTGCTAACTCTAATACACTCACCATAAAGGCCTGTATTATATCACAATTACCTTAGATAGATAAAAAAATACACGTTTATAGGTAATAGATTATATTAAAAGGAGATCAGGTATTAGAACCTCATTTTAGCCACAAAAGTGAATCAGTGGACTTTGAGTTTGTTATTTCGAACCAGATTTTGGATGAATTCATAACGGAAATTCAAAACTGGAAAGCCTTTTTCAAAACTCAATCATTGTTTATCTAGATACAGTTTGATATACTTTAGGCATTATGTTAGGAAACGAAAGAGCGCTAAATCCTGTTTCTGATATACATGGAGAA
>CAZRBN010000099.1:965-3185 GCA_964598355.1 uncultured Gammaproteobacteria bacterium | reverse complement strand
ATTGATCGTGATCTTTTCGGTATCGGGGGGTCTCGATCGGAGCTCGTGAACGTTGTCTGCCATGTCTTACCATCCTGGTACCATCCATATGGATGTCAGGTGGATGTCCGACCAGAGAATTTCAAGGGGGATGCGACTACCGCCCGCGCCTGTGCGGGAACCGAGTTTGTCTGTCTGGGCTGAGTTGATCTTGCGGCTAAAGCGGAGGACGCACACGAAATGCGGCTTGCCCAGCGGCGGATACCGCTCGCTTTTGCGCCCGCTGCGGAGGGCCAACCGGCTGCATCAAAGGCGCAGTCGTGGATGGTCGCAGAACACATGGCCGGACATCGTAAGCTGGGCTCTGCGGCCGGTTGTGCCATCGGACATCACGAGACGAACAAAACGGCGCGCGCCCATTCCCGTCGTGCTGGACGTGATGCCGCCCTTCCCGCGGCACACCACGCTGCAGCGAGCCAAGAACTTCACACGGCGCTGGTGCGGGGGGACCCGAACGTGCAACGCGTGATCAAGGGCGCGGCCCGGCAGACGCTCAAATCGGACTTCAGCAGCACACCAACGTCAGGAACAAACGCGTCCAGCCATGGTTGATCGGAACAAATCAACGCGCCGTGTGAGACCGCGGCGAACCGAGAGGAACTTTGAGGGATGAAACGCACGATCATCGCCTTGGCGTGCATTCTTCTGGCAGGACCCGGGCTCGCTCAATCGGTCGGCGAAAAGACCGGCATCAACTCCGCGCTCGGTGTCGCGCCGTCGACAGCCGACTTCGTCAAGGAGGTCTCCATCAGCGACATGTTCGAGATTGAGTCGAGCAAGCTGGCCGAGCAAAAGGGCAATGCGCAGGAAAAGTCGTTCGCACAGCAGATGGTGACGGATCACGCCAAGTCCAGCAACGATCTAAAAGGCTTTGTCACCAGCGGCAAGGTCAAGGCTGAATTGCCAACCGGGATCGACAGCTCACACCAAAGCAAGCTGGACAAGTTAAAGGACGCCTCGGGCAACGATTTCAGCTCTGATTTTGATTCCTACCAGGTCAGCGCCCACAAGGACGCGGTGTCACTGTTCGAGCGCTATGCCAAGGGCGGCGACAATGCCGACCTCAAGGACTGGGCCGGCAAGACGCTTCCGACCCTCCAGCACCACCTCGATATGGCCGAGGAGCTCGGCAAGACTCCAAGCGTCGGCCAGTCCAACAAATGATGTTCTACCGGAACATCGACTGGTGCCGACAACTTGCGGGCACCTCTTCTGTCACCGATGTGCAACGATGCCGCGCGCCCGCGTTGAAGACGCGATCGCTTCTCGGCGCGTCACGGAATTTCCGCTTGGTAGTCGCGGCTGAAGCTATTGTTCCGCCAGGACAGCAGCCGCAGGTTTCGCCACCCTCGTTCTTTTGCGTAGGCGCCGAGCCGATCGGGGCTTGTCTTCGCGATCACGACGAGGTTGGTCCGTTCGATCACGTGAAAAGCAGCGCCCTCGAGCCCGTTGACCTGATGCCTCAAAATGAAGTTGCAGCGTCGTCGCAGCTGCGACCCCTTCGCCGAAAATCCTAGAAGCCGAACAGTTCGGCGGGATTGTCGACCAGGATCCGCCGGCGCGTTCTTCCGTCCGGTGCGCAATCTGCGAGAGGATCGAGCAACAACGCGTCGTCCGGATTGGTGCCGCGCTGGGTTGGATGCGGCCAGTCCGTGCCCCACATGCGCTCCGGCGTTGACTTGACATAGGCGCGGGTGACTTCAATGGAGTCGGCATAAGGCGCGGACCGAGCTTGCGGATGACTTTCTCATGAGTGACGATTTGGTGGCCCGTCATCAGGATCTGCACGTGCCGACGAAGCGGGCTGACGCGCCTGGCGAGCGCGACAAGCACCTCCGGCGTCGTCGTCCCGCAGGTCTGCGGCGACACGAAATTGACGCGGACGGCACAGACGCCCGCATCGGCCAGCGCGCGCAGCTCGGCTTCCTCGACGTCGGTGTCGACCACGGCAACGCCGCGTGAGGCGGAGCCCAACTGGCCCAGCGCGTCCGCGAGGCAGCGGTTGTCCATCCCGTAGGTGGACGGCTGCACCACCACACTTCTGCAGCTAGGCAATGGGAATCCCTTGGGTTCCCGGCTGTGGAATCGGCGTGATGGCGTTGAGAGACTACGTCTAGCCGCCGGATGCCCTTGAAGACCGTGGCCACATGGCTTTCCCTGGCCACGTGCTCGACCTTGCTG
>CAZRBN010000099.1:0-955 GCA_964598355.1 uncultured Gammaproteobacteria bacterium | reverse complement strand
GAGGTCCTCGAAGACCTTGGCCCCTTCGCGGGCGAATGTCCGCGCCACCGCCCCGCCAACGCCGTAGATTAGCGCTGTCTTGTTTTTCGAGGAGCATAACGAGTCCGGGCCGGTTTGAGCACGCCCATTGCTCCTAGAGACCCTCGGCGCCACCGAGACTCATCGGCGCCGGCGAAAAAAATCTTCTCTTTGCGAGCTAAAACTGACCGTCATCTTGTGGTACTCCTGTTCGTATCGGCAGCAACCTCGTGGAAGAGGATTCCAGCGACTGGTTTGCGACAACTGCGCCTGGAATCGAACCGCCGAAAGGATCGCCTTCGCTTCGAACCGCGAACAGGCAACCGCACCAGTTTCGCACCAGAAACGACCTGTTCGAAGCGCAACAAACGCGACCGAACGCAGATGAAATCAAAGCCCAATCAACGAAGCTGATCGATAATCCGTCGCTCATAACGGCTTGGTTGCAGGTTGGAGGACGGCTCTCACTGGCGCAGAAACAGTGTAGCCGCACCCACTTTCGGCCCTCGGCCCTGTCTGAACGAGTAGCGCTGTGGCAGAACGTCCGTCAGCTCGCAGCAATGTCACAACGACTACGCTGAGGGCTAAATCACACTCTAACTAGCCGAATGCCGAACAAAGCTCTTGGGCTCCTTGTCACGGTCGTTCTTGTCTGGTCACTTCAAATGCCAAGATCAATCGACATGAAGGTGCGCGGAGACATTCGTGACGCGGCATTCCCATGTGAAAGCGCCGATAGCGGAGCTGGACAACTCCGTTCACCGTTCGTGGAGCGATGCTTCATGGTCACGGCAGTGACCAGCTTCCTGGTGCTGGTTAGACTTGGGGTTCTTGTCGCGCTCGCGCCTTCGAATGTCTCGAAGCCACCTTCGCCCTGCCGCGGCAGCCCAGCGGCGATGCCAGATGGGCCGTATTAATTAGTCCCCCGGTTCACGCC
>CAZRBN010000098.1:0-3224 GCA_964598355.1 uncultured Gammaproteobacteria bacterium | reverse complement strand
AGACATTTTCCGGTTGCGGGACATGAAGATTGGTGTCGGCCGCCGGTCAAATGGCCCGGCACTATTTGTCGTGTTTGGCTTACCCTATTTGGGGTATGGTCTAACTTGACGACGCCGTGCCCCCGGGACCACCGCCAAGCCCGGCAACGGCACCCAAAACGGATGTTCGCCTTGCTGCGATATTGTACGACCCAAAGTGTATCAACTACACTGTTTCCGAGCGGGTGTGGTGATCGAATGACCATCAGCGAGGATTCACCAACACGGAGCCCCCGACGTTAAACTTGCGGTGTTCACATGCACACTCCGCCGCGCATCCTCATCGTCGATGATAATGAGACTAACCGTGACCTGCTTGTGTCGCGGCTGACCCCCCACGGTTATGACTTAGTCCAGGCGGTGAATGGTGAGGAGGCGATCGAGCGAGCAAAGGCGACGTCGCCGGACCTCATCCTCCTGGACGTTGTGATGCCTAGATTGGACGGGATTGGCGCGACCAAGGTTCTCAAGGCTGACCCGAGCCTCCCGTTTACGCCCATCATTTTGGTGACCTCGAAAACAGGAATCGAGGATGTGGCGGAAGGGCTTAACGCCGGTGCGGACGAGTACCTGACCAAGCCGGTGGATCACACCGCGCTGGTGGCGCGGGTCAAGTCAATGTTGCGCATCAAGGAAATGCACGACCAGATTGTTTCTCAGGCGGCCGATCTCGCGCTTTGGAACAAGACGCTCGAACAACGGGTCGCTGACCAGCTTAAACAGATTGAACGGATAGGGCGGGTCAAGCGCTTCCTGGCCCCGCAACTCGCTGAATTGATCGTCGAAGAGGGCAACGAGCAGATCCTTGAAAGCCACCGACGCGAAGTCACTGTGGTATTTGGAGACCTCCGGGGATTCGCTGGCTTTGCGGAAACCACAGAACCTGAGGAGGTCATTACCGTCCTCAAGGAGTACCACATCAATCTCGGTCCCATCGTCCACAAATATGAGGGTACTCTCGAGCGCTTCCTGGGTGATGGGTTTCTCATTCTGTTCAATGACCCCTTGCCGTGTGCTGAACCGTCGATCAAGGCGGTCCAAATGGCATTAGAAATGCGCCAGGCGTTTGCGCAACTTGCTGCGAAATGGCGCGAGCACGGTCACGATCTTGGATTCGGAATGGGCATTGCACATGGGTTTGCAACTCTTGGACGAATAGGCTTCGAAGGCCGCTTTGAATATTCAGCGGTGGGGAATGTGGTTAATCTTGCCGCTCGACTATGTGCGCGAGCCGAGAATGATCAAATCCTGATTGATCCCAGAGTGCGGGCCGACGTCCAGGCCCAGGCAGAAATTGAACCAGCAGGCGAGTTCTTGCCGAAGGGTTTTTCGCGCCAGGTAAAAGCTTATAATGTTGTAGGGTGGAAAAGTACTTTAAACGATTAGAGCGCGGCTCAATCGGATTGCCTCACCCCTCGCTTCACGTGCCCTCTGGACCGCGCCGCCGTCGCGCCTCAATCCATCACCGCAAGCTTGGTCTTCGGCGCATCCATCCCGAACACGCGCAGCGCATTGCCGCCGAGGATCTGGCACTTCTGCGCCTCGGTGAGGAACGGCAGGTCATAGATGACGCTCGGGAGGTCGAAGTCCCAGTGGGGATAGTCCGATGAATAGAGCAGTTGCGTCTCCGCCTTGATCACCCGGAACGTGGTCTCCAGCAGCGCCATGTCGCCGGTCTTTTCCATCGGCTGATTGGTGTAATACATGTCGCGGATATATTCGCTTGGCAGGCGCTTGAGCTCGGGCGCGTCGGCGGTACGCATCATGTATTCGTTGTCGAGCCGCTGCATGATGAACGGCAGCCACGCGAGACCGCTCTCGATCCACAGCACCTTGAGCTTGGGGAAACGCTCTGGGATGCCGTTGATCACCCAGTTGGTGAGGTGCACAAGGTTGTGCCACACGAAGCCGAGCGCATGCGCCGAGATGAAGCGATTGACCATCAGCAGCGACTGATCGTTCCAGTTATAAGCGCCGTGGAACGCGAGCGGCAGGTTTGCTTCCTCGAGCAACCCGTACGTCTTCATGTAATCGTTGTGATGCACTGGCCGGTAGCGGTTGGACGTCACCATGAAGCCGACCACGCCCGGCTTGCCGGTGAATTCCTTCACCACCCGATAGGTGGCGGCCGGATCGTTGAAGGGGAGGTAGAGCATGGAGCGGATGCGCGGCTCGTCCGCCAAAACATGCTCGACCAGCCAGCGATTATAGGCATTAGACAGCGCAACCTCGACTTCGACCTGCGGATGCAGCCCGAGATGCAGCATGGGAGTCGGGAACAGGATTGCGATATCGACGCCCATGGAATCCATCCAGCGTCGCGTCAGGGTGACGTCGCGATGCGGTTGTGGCTCCGTGCGCTCGAGCTTGCGCAGCGGCTCGCGCATGATGCGGCCACCATAGTCCTGGTAGCCGAGCCCGGCCGGCAGCGCACCGACACCGCGATAGCCGGCGATGGAGGATGCCTCCAGCAACTGACGGATCACCGGATCGTCGATGTATTTGACGATCTCGGAAAAATGCTCGGTCTCGAAATGATGCGAGTCGACGTCGATGATCGGGAAGTTCTGATAGCCGCGCTCGCGCGCCTGCTTTGCAGCATGAGCGAGCACGATGCGGGTGTCGAACTCCTCGACACTCATGCGCCGGTGATGGCTGAGCGGCAGTTCCATCATTACCTCCTCACTCGGCCAGGACGAACACCTCACCACTGCGCTCTACCACCGGATAACTGCGCAGCTTGAGGCGCCGATCACCGACGCATTCGCCGGTCGTCAGATCGTACTCATAACCGTGCCAGGGACAGACGAAGTGCACGTCGGTGTCGGAAAATTTCTGACGCACCAAGGTACGATCAGACGCGAGCACGTCCTCGACCTGATGCATGAGCACGCCCTCGCAGGCCGGGCCGCCTTGGTGCACGCAAAGATTTTCGTACGCGTAGAACTTGCCGCCCCAGCGAAACACGCCGATCTCGATATCGCCGTGAAACACAATGCGGCGGCTACCGTCCTCGAAGGACGCGACCTTGCCGACGGGAACTTCGGTCATGCGCGGGCGTGCTCCCAGCAGCCTATTGTTGTCCTTCGATCGAAGCTAGCATACGGGTCTCGTGGCCGTGTCACCGGGGGATGCGACATGAACAGACGACGGAAGACAGACGACGGAGGACAGATATAAAATGC
>CAZRBN010000097.1:0-3251 GCA_964598355.1 uncultured Gammaproteobacteria bacterium | reverse complement strand
CGGTTCGGCCGGCGCTGGGATCGTGCCGGTGCTGCCGCTCAATGATCTGATGCGCGATCAGCCACAACGTCCGCCAGCACAGAGTCAACAGCCATCGGCGACGAGCGGAGGATCACGATGAGATCCTCGATCACCAGTGGGGCCGTCGCGGTCATCGCCATCATTGTTTTGATCATCGGCTACGCCTCCCTGTTTGAAGTCCAGCAGGGCATGCAAGCGCTGGTCATTCGCTTCGGCCAGCCGGTCAAGGTCATCACCGAGCCTTGCGCCGGAGATCCTGCGGATGCATCACCCGCCCGGTCGCACTGCGCCGGTTTGTATGTCAAGTGGCCGTGGCCGATCGAAAATGTCGTCTATATCAGCGCCCGCATTCTCGATTTGGAGAATCCTGCACAGGAGGTCATCGCCTCGGATCAGAAGCGGCTGGTGGTTGACGCGTTTGCGCGCTACCGCATTCAGGAGCCGTTGAAATTCTATCAGACAGTCGGGTCAATTTCGGTTGTCAATTCGCAGCTTGCAACCTTGCTCAACTCCTCGCTGCGGCGCGTCCTGGGCGAGGCAACCCTCACCCACGTGGTGCGCGACGAGCGCCCGCAACTGATGGCCAAGGTGCGCACGCAACTCGACAACGAGGCGCGTCAGTTCGGCATCGGCGTGCTTGACGTGCGCATTCGCCGTGCGGATCTACCCGAGCAGAACAGCCAGGCCGTCTATCAGCGCATGCAGACGGAGCGCCAGCGCGAAGCGACCGAAATCCGCGCGCAAGGCAACCAGCGGGCGCAGGAGATCAAAGCGCGCGCCGATCGCGATGTGACGGTGCTGACGGCCGAAGCGAACTCCAAGTCCGAACAGACTCGCGGCCAGGGAGATGCCGAGCGCAACCGTATCTTTGCAGAAGCCTACGGCAAGGACCCGGGCTTTTTCAGCTTCTACCGGTCGATGCAGGCCTACGAGGCGGGACTGCGTCCAAACGACACGCGGCTCGTGATCAAGCCCGACTCGGAGTTCTTCCGCTATTTTGGCAATCCAGCGGGTACTGCGGGTCAGGCCGCCGCGCCAGGCGGTGGCGACAACAAGAAATGAGGACGGCGAGCGCTGTCTGGTAGCAAACAATGTCGGATTTCGTGGTGGCGCTGGGCCTCGTGTTCGTCATCGAAGGCTTGGTTTTCGCTGCCTTCCCGGGACCAACCCGGCGGGCGATTGCGGCCGTGCTCGAGACGCCGGACCAGGCCCTGCGGCTGATCGGGTTGTTGAGCGCCATGTTCGGCATCGCCCTGATCTGGCTCACGCGCGGTTGACGGATTACGCGCGGGCCGCCATTCCGCCCAAATCCGTGCTTAATTGCGGCCTCAAGCAGGCACCTTGCTTCCGATCCACGTCCGGCGCAGTGTCCGGCGAGCCCTTTTGAGGAGATTTCACGTCTATGGCCGGCTGTCACGCAGTCCTGCGGCGCTCGCGCCGCCATATCGCCGCGGCCGCCCTTGCGGCGGGCCTCGCCCTGTTCCCTCTCGCTGCTGGCGCGCAGATGCACGGTCCGGAGGGGATTGCCGATGTCGCAGAGAAGGTCATCGACGCGGTCGTCAATATTTCCACCTCACAAACGGTGGAAGCACGCGGAGCGATGCCGCAATTTCCGCCTGGCCCTCAACAAAAAGATTTCGAGGAGTTCTTTGAAGAATTCTTCAAGAACAAACGTGGAGGTGGCGGGGGTGACAATCAGAATCGCGCTCCCCACCGGGTCTCCTCGTTGGGCTCCGGGTTCGTTATCGATCCCTCCGGCATCGTGGTGACCAACAATCACGTCATCGCCGACGCCGACGAGGTCAACGTCATTCTCAACGATGGCACGCGCCTCAAGGCCGAGATCATCGGCCACGATCCGAAGACCGACATCGCTTTGTTGCGGGTGAAACCCGAAAAGCCGCTCAAAGCCGTGCAGTTCGGCGATTCCGACAAGTTGCGTCTGGGCGAGTGGGTCGTGGCAATCGGCAATCCATTCAGTCTTGGTGGCACGGTGACCGCCGGCATAGTTTCCGCGCGCAACCGCGACATCAATTCCGGTCCGTACGACAACTACATTCAGACCGATGCCGCCATCAATCGCGGCAATTCCGGCGGTCCGCTGTTCAACCTCAATGGCGAGGTGGTGGGGGTCAACACGGCGATCATCTCGCCGTCGGGCGGCTCGATCGGCATCGGCTTTGCGGTTCCGTCGAAGACTGCAGTCGCGGTGATCGATCAGCTGCGCCAGTTCGGCGAAACGCGCCGCGGCTGGCTCGGCGTGCGCATTCAGCAAGTCACCGACGAGATTGCCGACAGTCTCAACATCAAGCCCGCCAAGGGCGCGCTCGTTGCCGGCATCGAGGACAAGGGGCCGGCCAAGCCCGCCGGCATCGAGCCCGGCGACGTGATCGTCAAGTTCGACGGCAAGGACGTGAAGGAGATGAAGGACCTGCCGCGCATCGTGGCTGACACGCCGGTCGGCAAGGATGTCGAGGTCATCGTCATTCGCAAGGGCAAGGAAGAGACCAAGATCGTCAAGCTTGGCCGTCTTGAGGATGGTGAGAAACAGGCGGCCCTGACGACCAAGAAAGATGCGGGGCCAGAGGAGAAGTCGGTCGCCCAGAAGACGCTGGGCCTGCAGCTCTCGAGCCTGAGCGATAGCTTGCGGCAACGCTACAAGATCAAGGATCAGGTCAAGGGCGTGGTGATTACCGGCGTCGATCAAAACTCGGCCGCTGCCGAGAAGCGGCTCAACGCCGGCGACGTCATCGTCGAAGTCGCGCAGGAGCCGATTGCGAGCCCAGAGGACCTGCAGAGGAAGGTCGATCAACTCAAGAAGGATGGCCGCAAATCGGCATTGTTCCTGGTCGCCAACGCGCAAGGCGAGCTTCGCTTCGTGGCGCTGGGGCTGCAGTAAGACGCGGCCGACGGCGAGGGCCGGGTCATGGTGACCCGGTCCGGGGCAAGAGCTTCGATGAAGCTCAGGATTATCGCGACCGATCATCCTGCAGACGCGGATCGGCAGGCGCTGCTCGATCTTCTTGTGAACTTTAACGCCGACCGGATCGGCGAGACGCCGTTTCGGCAATTTGCGTTATTGCTCCGCGAGCTGGAGCAGGATGACATCGTCGGCGGGCTCTATGCTCATTGGCTATACGATTGGCTGGCGGTCGAGTTGTTGATTGTGCCGGAAGCCTATCGCCGGCATGGGTTCGGTTCTGAGCTCATGCGGCGGGCGGAAGCCTACG
>CAZRBN010000096.1:0-3280 GCA_964598355.1 uncultured Gammaproteobacteria bacterium | reverse complement strand
ACATCCCAATCAACCAAGATATATAACGACTGAAGTGGCAAAATCTTTAGCAGGTGAAATGGGTAAAGTAGCTGGACTAACAACAGTTGTGGCACAAAGATTTGGAAGGTAAAACAACAACCTAAAGTATTAATGGTATTGTACTCTGTTTTGATTCACTAATAAAGGAGGTGAATATATATGACAATTGGTGGAATGGTAGAAAGATTGGGACTTAGGGTTCCAAAGATTATCGAAAGAACTGCTGGAGCAGGAAATGGTCTTTTAAATAAAGTAGATGGAGATGGTGATGGTTTACTTATAGATATGGATTACGTTGTTGAAAAAAGTAAATTTGATGAAGAACAACGCATATTGGGAAAGGTTTATGCACAAACTCGTCGAACAACGGGGGGAAGAATATTCTAAAGAACTTATCAAAAAAGCAATAACTCTTACAAAATTCATACCAATCCTATACATAATTTATCTGCCATGAGCATATAGTTGCTTGCTAGACAAGCACGTATGGAAGTGTTACATCTGGCTGATTTGCAAGGGATTCTGAGGACTGAGGAGGGGATGCCTACCGAGCAATCTCAGATAGTAGGAGAAGAGTTTAAAGAAAAGAAAAATCCTCTTACTGCAGAGCAAAAAGCAAAGAAAAAATTGCAAAGATTTCTGAGTAATCCAGAGACACGAAAAGGATTGCCTCGTTGGATTGTAAATGGAAGACATCCGCAGCTTGCGTTGCGGTTGATGGCTGATCCGCTGTTTGCAAGTGGATGTATTAACAAAAAAAGATTTACGTTACGAGTAGTACAGCATCACTATAGAAAAAATTCCTTAACCACAGAGCAGGGAAATGTCCAGCTTGAAGAGAGAAGAATACAAAGGCAACGACAAGTTTCATATTCCTAAAATCTTACATCTGTCTTAGGGTATTTTTTCATATCTTTGAAGTGGTAGAATTAATACGAAAGAGATGAAGCTTGTTAGTCCAGCGTTTCAAAATAACGGATATATTCCTGCTTTATATTCGTGTGATGATCAAGGTATTAACCCACCTTTAACCATTACAGACGTCCCAAAAGATGCCAAGAACCTTGTTCTTATTGTAGATGATCCAGATGCTCCTATGGGTACTTTTACTCATTGGATAGTGTGGAATATTCCACCCGATGCGGAAGAGATAACAGAAGAAATGCTTCCACAAGAAGCAGTAGAAGGGAAAAATAGTACAGGGGAAGTGGGTTGGACAGCTCCTTGTCCGCCACAAGGGACACATCATTATCGTTTTATGGTATTTGCACTTTCAAAAAAACTCAATCTGCCGGAGGGGGCCGATAGGGATACTCTTGAGAAAGAAATAGAAGATGCAGTGATAGACAAAACTGAATTGGTTGGACTGTATCAAAGAGGCTAATGTTACTTTAATCCTATGTAGTCTACTTTTGGAATATATCTTCTAATAAATTCCCAAAATTTGTCTGCTGTTTTGTTACTAAATTTGCCATATTTTCCACCCTCTGCTTCTGAACAGAGCATATTTTCATATCTTCTGATAATATTTAAAATATCTTCTCCTAATTCATTCAATTGCTGTTGATACTTTTTGGCATCTTCTGCATATTTATCATTGACTACTTTGAATGCATCAAAAAGATCTTTATGATTTTCAATCATGTCTTGGAAGTATTGTTGTGATTTGGTCATAGTTTGGTGAGCTCACCATCGGTGGGTGAGAATAAAGTATAACAAGGAAAATAGTCAGGGATCAAGTCTTAGATGAGGTATTATATTCTTACATTGCATTATTCATAATGCATACTGCTTAATTCGTACTACCAACTACTGTGTCTAGTCGGGATAGATTTCTTTAAGGAAGGGATCTTCTATCTCGAGAGGATAATCTAGCAAAGATAAAAATCGACGAGGATTTTCCATTTGGTCATAATGATCGTCACAGAGATAATGATCGCAGGATTTCGTTGGAGAATAAACGGTCACTATATGTGTTGCTATGTATTCTTGGCAAACTTCGCAAATGTGATCCATCATAGGCAGGTAACTTTAATAATTTCAGCATAGGTTTCGGACAAGAGAATACAATAAATATTGCGTAAGAGAACCAAAAGAATCAATAAGCAAATCCATAAAAAACACGCAGTGGTGTACTGCGTGTTTTCGATCTTGCTTACTCTTAGTAGGTTGTACCTCGTGTTCCACGGCTTACTAGTCTACCTATCCAAATCAGAAGGACTGCACCAACAACTGCAACAATCAAACTGTAGAGATTAAATCCTGTGACTCCTGGTTGACCAAAGAGAGTCATAACAAATCCTCCAACAATTGCTCCTAATACTCCAAGGATCATGTCCATCCAAAGACCATTTGGGCTACGAGTAACAGCTGATGCTATCCATCCAGCGATGAGACCCAAAATGATTTCAAGTAGTATACCCATAGTTGTTGAATTCACCCCCTTTCATATTCATAAACCTTCAGTATCATGCTAACGACAAGCTCCTTACCACATACTTTTTGCTTGCTCGTCTCCATAGTAGAGAAGGCAACTTATAAATTAAAAAGCAGGGAGTAAGAAGAGGGTAAGAAATACTTTGGGGAAGTATCTGGTGATAATCATAGAAATATCTTTATCCCAAAAAATACGAATGCCAGCTGACAAATTCTTTACTATTTGGACAAAATGAAAAGTTGCAAGGTTGGCTAAAAGGTGTAGAATGAATTTTCTTTGAAGAAAGGAGGGATATGTATGACTGGATATTTAATGACAGAAGGGAATCGAGTAGTTAGTCTACAGGATCATCCAGACCGAACTGTTGGAATGGGAAATGCAAATTCACCAACAGGAGATCCTCAGTTATTACTCCTAAATAAAGAAGATCTTCGGAGAGTAATACTTCAAGCCACTCGTCCAGATAATGTAACTCGACGAAAAGGTTAGAATTTATACAAAGCTTAAAAATCTCTCTACAGCTAAGGGGTAGGGAGATTTTGTATGCTTCGCTTGCATCCATTTTTTACTTTGCTATTCTACATACGGCAATAATTGTCGGAAGGAGAGTGATCCAGTATCTAGCAGGTAGTCCATAGGACTATCTGCTTGCTTGTTAAGCTGGTGGATTTACAAGTATGAGTCTTCCAAGAGCTTCTTCTAGAGATGTTGCAATTTTACGAGAATGAACATCAAAAATTTCTGAGTTTGTTGCAGAGAGTGATAGAGCTGCCCAATGGTCCGCTAATTGTTTAGCTTCACTTTTATATGCACCATCCGCTG
>CAZRBN010000095.1:0-3288 GCA_964598355.1 uncultured Gammaproteobacteria bacterium | reverse complement strand
CGAATTGCCGCCGGCGCGGTCGATCAGACCGCCGGCGAGGCCTTCCTGGTCATCGAGGAGAACTTTCAGGAGGTGCAACGGCGAGAACTGCTGGTGGCCATCGCGCATCGCAAGCGACTGCGCCGACTGAATGAAGCCCCGTGCACGTTCGGTATATTTCTCGATATTCATTTGTGGTCCCTCAGCCTGCCGCTCTCCGCCCTGAGGCGCGATCAGCAAAAGTGGTTACCGGTTTTGCGTCCGATCGCGCCTCCACTTATAAAGTGGCGCATGATCTGTTCGCCAAACCGCTTCACACTTTGACGGATCATGCGCGAGCGACGGATTTGGGCATCTTCGTTGGGTTTGCCGCAGGCCACATTGACGTCCGTCAACAAGCACAACGGCGGTGGGCGCCGGCGTTTCCGCCGGCTTGCAGCAAATGTGGGAAGCGCTTACCCCTAACGGAAGAGGCGCCTTCACAAAATCGTGCGCGCCCCGCCGCACCCTCGAAATTCACCAGGACATGCCGATGCCCAATACGCCGAGAGCCGAGATCGCCGGCCTTTACCGCTACCCGGTCAAGGGCCTCACCCCGGAGCCGTTGCAGCAGGTGCGGCTTGCCGCCGGCCAGACCGTGCCCGGCGACCGCCGCTATGCCATCGAAAACGGCCCCAGCGGCTTCGATCCCGCCGCGCCCGCCTGGCGACCCAAGACGCAGTACCTGATGCTGATGCGCAATGAGCGGCTGGCCGCCTTGCGCTGCCATTTCGAGGAAGCGACCAACCTGCTGACCATTCGCAAGGACGGCGAGATGGTCGCTCGTGGCGATCTCGAGACCGTCGAGGGACGCAGCGCGATCGAGACCTATTTTGCGACGTCTTTCCAGAGCGAGCTGAACGGGCCGCCCAAGGTCCTGACCGGCGGCGGCCACAGCTTTTCAGACGTGGCACGGAAGGTGATCTCGATCATCAATCTGCAAAGCGTCGCCGCGATCGAAGACATGGTCGGCACAAGCGTGCATCCGCTGCGGTTCCGCGCCAACCTCTATTGTCAGGGCTGGCCGGCCTGGCACGAGGCGAGCCTGCTCGACCGCACGCTGGTCATTGGCGATGCCAGGCTCAAGGTCGTCAAGCGCATCGCGCGCTGCGCCGCCACCAATGTCGACCCCGACACCGCCGCCCGCGACCTCGAGATTCCGACGACGCTGATGCAGCGCCTCGGCCACACCGAATGCGGCATCTACGCCGAGGTGATTTCGCCCGGCATGATCGGCTTGGGGGATGGGATTGAGGTGGAGGAGGCGACGCGGGCGTAGGGCGGGCAAAGGCCGCGCGTGCGTGATACGATATCGCGGCATCTGTCTGCAGATGAGAAGACTCGAATGAACGCTGCGCATTATTGTGCCCTCGCCCCTTGTGGGAGAGGGCTGCTCCGCGGGCGGACACGAACTCGCTTCGGTGAGGGGTATGGCTCCGCATACGCTTTCTCGCGGTTGGACTCGCGGAGACGGACCCCTCACCCAAGTGTATCCGGGTCTGCCGACTGAGCTGCCCTCTCCCACACGGGGCGAGGGCACATCAACCAGCATCGCGCTTGATGAGATCTTAGAGAGCTGAACCACGATCCTGGCCTGCGCAAGCCAGCATCTCGCCTTCTCGCGGCGCCTCGCGCCCGAGCTTTGCATCGTCCATCGCCCTCCAAAAACAAAGAGGGCGCAGGGAAGGCCGGGTGGCCGCATGCACCCGGGATCGCCCGCGCAATAAAGAATAGCGCGAGGCGCGGTGACCACAGGTACAGGCGGTGACAACCGGCCTTCCCTGCGCGATGGTGTTACGGCTTATACGTGCTCTTCCCGGTGAACCATCCCGTTTGCCACCGTCGCCTTGCAACATCGCGCCTCGCAGCCCGGTCGGGCTCCGCGCAACCTCACTCAAGACTTGGCGCCAAGGCCTTGGGGCGCCAGAACCACACGACTTCGCCGTCCGCGAACCTCTCCACCAGACGCGCAGGCGACAGCGTCTCTCGCAATCCGCCGCCGCATTCTGATGAAGACGCTTGTCAAGCGCCGCTCGTCCCGCGCGCTCATCCGTCGCTCACGGCCAAGCCGCCCTGCAACAACGCACGCGCACGACGCTCTCGCGTCCACCGCATCCCTGGCCCAACGTATCGTGACGTTCGCGAGACGCCCCTCTTCTCGGGCCGGGATGGCGGAAACAAATCACCATTTCCGGAAATACGAAAGAGTAATATTTTCGCCGCGAGGGACTGGACAGCCCACATCAGTTTGAACGGACGGGCGAAATTCGGTTTTGCGCGCACGCCGTCATTTGGTGATGGACGAGCACCTATGCCCTGCGCAGAAGCTGATTTTGCTCGTCGGGCGAATCGTTGGCAGCAGCAATTTTTCGGCAGTTTTGCCTCGCCTCGGTAAGGTTTCGTTTACCTGCCGGTCCAATCATTCATTGGTCGTTTCAAGAGGTTTCCAGCATGCGTGCGGCGCCGCGGGAATTCCAACGCGAGACTGCGACAGAGTATGCCGAGCCGACCGCGCGCACTGATGCGGGAGCCGATCCGTCAGAGATTCATGTCCTCGCCGGCGACCGCTTCGATCCCGCAAATTCGTTTTCCGCGGAGCCGGACGGATGGCCGGCGCCCGCTCTTGGCCGGCTCGATGCCGTCGGCAGCATCGTAACGAATCAGATCGAACGACTGCACGAACTTGCAGACAGGTTCCGCTCGTCGCCGATGCTTCGTTCATTGTCGATCGCAGGCGCCCTCCTGATTAGTTTCGGTTTCGGTTGGGCTTGCGCCACCATCTTCGATTCACCTCCCGATGCGACGCTGAGCCCGCCGGTTCAAAAGGTTGAGCAGTCGCCGGGAAGGCTCGAGTCCGAGCGAAATCCCCGACACAGCCACAGAATCGCCAACGCGGCGGCCCCGCGCAATCCGGCACCGGCCGAGTCGAACAAGGTGAAGGCCTCCGCCTCGGCCGCGAGCGCGCGGCTCATCACCTCGGCGGTCGCCCAGCTGGAGGCGGAGCCGCAGACCACGTCTTCGATCGGGACGCAGCCGGCGTCCGGCGAGTCGAATCCACCGCCGCCGCTGTCGCCGGTGCCCGAGACGAGACCGACCACCATTGCCGGCTGGAGCGTTCGCGATGTCGATGGAGACAGGGTCGTCCTTGTCGGGCCTGATCACGTCTGGACGGTGCGAACGGGAGATAATGTTCCCGGCGTCGGCCGGATCGACACCATCGTGCGCTGGGGCAGCCGCTGGATCGTCGCAACCAGCGCAGGGCTGATTTCG
>CAZRBN010000094.1:0-3309 GCA_964598355.1 uncultured Gammaproteobacteria bacterium | reverse complement strand
ACGCTGGTGCAGTTTGCCCAGACCGTTGCTATCGATACAACATCCCAGCGCGTCGTGTTCAGGAAATACTTCCAGTTCCGCGGCGACAACGACGAGGCATGGCAGCGGGCGGAACGCTTTATATCGGAGGAGGTCCGCGACCGGCTGCTTGAAAGCAGATCGCAGCAATAGACGACGCGAGGCATTTGCACGGCACCGTGACGCCGGTTTTGGTCCGTTGAACGAAGGGGAGGGCAAATGGGGCGCTTTCCGATTGTGCTGGCCGTGGTGTTCGCTGCCTCGGTCGTCATATATGGTGCTGGTAGGTTGGCTCTCTTCGGCTTCGGCCACGCCTTGATGCAATCGGATCTCTATCCGACTTTCATGACCGATTATCAGCCAAGCGGTTCTCGTTCCTACGAGGAAGCCGAACGCGCGTTCTCCGACTTTGTCGCCAAGACTTTCCCAATCGGTTCCGATGAGAGCGACGCGATTGCGCAAATCACCAGCGGCGGTTTCAAGATCACAACGTCCGGCTCGGAGTCCGTCGAGCTTGTCTGGAGGCGCCACTCAGGCCCCTGTAGCGAGCAGTATTCGATTGTTGTCAGCGGGGACGTCGACGGAAGGATCGCCAAGATAGACGGCAAGCTTCGCCCGATCTGCCTCTAGGCAGGTGGCGGCCTTAGGCTTGGCGTTCGTCTGCTTGTGGCCCTAGGCGGCGGTCGGGCGATGTTTGCTATTCCGCCGCTGTCGGAGGATAAGCCGACATGCGGCGAGCGGGCCCCGCCTTTGACCCCGTGCCGGCTTCGCTTGTGCGCCCATCAAGTCGGTCGCTGGCCCGAGCCTATTTTGAATGCGATAGGCAGGTTGAGCCCATCGGCTGATCTGTAGACGCTGGCGCGACGTTCGAACGCGGTTCGGATCAAGTCCTGAGTCGCCTGATCCTGCTTCCTGATGACAGCGCCGGTCAGAACGAGACTGCCCAGCCCGCCTTGCCAAAGGGTCTCCGTATCGGGGACGAAGTAGGTTGCAGCGTGCTCTGTGACCTTCACCTCCGTAAGGCCAGCTCCGTCTAGCAACCGGAGGAATTCGCCCGAGTCCGAATAACGAAACACGTTGTGGCCCTGTGGCACGTCCAGCAGCGCCGACGCGCCACTCTCGGCAATGGCGTCACGGAAGATGCCTTGAATACGTTGGCGCGACGGATCATCCCACCACGAAAATGCAAAGCGTCCGCCGGACGACAAGGTTCGTACGCACTCTGCGACAGCACGTTCTGGCCGGGGAAAATGTCCAAGCCCGAAAGCGCAGACGACTGCGTCAAACGTGTGATCAGGAAATGGGAGATGCTCTACGTCAGCCTCACGATATTCGATCGTGGGGTAAAGCCGCTGCGCCAGTTCTACCATCCGCGGCGACAAATCAACGCCGACCGCGCGTGCGCCGCGATTTGCGGCCTCGGCTGCAAGCGCACCCGGCCCGCTCGCGACATCCAGCAGACGTGTACCCGGCTGCAACTGCACGTCTTCGAAAAGAGGATTGGTAGCTAGAGCAGTCACCGCCGAAAAAAATGCGTGATAGCTCTTTGCCAAAGCATCATGACCTTGGCGTTCGAAGGCGCGCAGTCGTTCCGCCTCGCTGCTCGATAGTTCCGCTGGAGACACAATCATTATCCCCCAGACGCAAGACCGCTCAACAATAGCAGCTCTCGGGCGAACGACAACGTCCTGGATCATCTGGATGTGGCTCGATGGAGAAATCTTCACGGCTGCCACCAGTGTCCGCTCTCCGAGATGGTGCGGACCAGATTTGCTCCAAGTGAGGCTTTCGGCCTGTGAGCCAAAGCGAAACTGCGCGGGCCGAACGCAGTATGCTACGCTGGGTGCCCATACCTTCGCTCATTCATCGGAGGAGTGTCATGCGTGCGTTACCCGCTATCCTTCTCGCAATTTCAAGTCCTGCATTCGCCGCGGGCCCCGATAGCCTGATCGGCAGTTGGAAACTCGTGTCATCGCAGGTGATCGTCGAAGGCGAGCCGCCGCAGGATCTCTTTGGATCAAACCCGAGGGGCTACCTCGTTTTGACGCCGGAGGGTCGCAGCATAGTGTTGACTACCGCCGATGGGCGCAAAGCGGGAATGGGCGATGCTGAGCGCGCTGCCCTGCACAAGTCGATGCTTGCATACACCGGGAAATACCGTGTCGAAGGAGATGACTTCATTACGGTGGTTGATCTCTCGTGGAATGAAGCATGGAACGGAACCGAGCAGAGACGCCACTTCAGGATCGAAGGCGATAAGCTGTTCATCGAGTCAGCACCGGGACCAAGCATAATATTCCCAGGCAAAACTGATTTTCGCAGGATTGTTTGGGAACGAGAGAAATAGCTGCGCGGAAGCAGAAATATCGCAGCGCCGAGTGCGATCCATCGGTCGTCATAACATGGGATTGGCGAGGCCTCTTCCTGGCCCGAAGCGGCGCTCGGGCGATGTTCGTTCAAATGTCGAGTGTTGGGGCGAAGTGGAAATCTTCTGCTCGATCCGAGCCTTACCGGTTTGACCCCAAGCCGACATCAGCGCTCGCCACAAGGGGCATGTGACTGAGCAGGGTCGGCGATGAATCTCAATGAGCGTTTCGGTGCGCGACGGCTTGCAAGCGTTAACAGCCCGCTTTTCTTCATGAAGAGGGTCTCATTTGTTCCTCGGCCCAAACGCAGGCAGATACAAAAATCGTGGTCCTCGGCCAACGCGGATCGCGTTCTGGTTTACGGCTCCAAGTCAAGTGAACCTCCGCAACGCGGCCGTCGGCAAGTGCGAATAAGACGTCGTCTTGATCATAGCGCCTAGCGAGAGCGGTAACGCATAGCCCAAATAGCGGATGTGACGCGCATAGTTCAGAATGCAGCTCGGATTCCATTGCCTCTCGCACTTCCGGCTGCTCGATTGGTGTCCAAGGTTCAAGCCACGCAATGTCCATCCGCCCTATATGCTCCTTCGTAAGAGGTCGCCTCAGTTGGCGGCCGTTCTTCATAGCAGGCCAAGCCTGCGATGTCGCCTGTTGGCCCTAGACGGCGGTCGGGCGATGTCTGCTATTCCGCCGCTGTCGGAGGATAAGCCGACATGCGGCGAGCGGGCCGCGACCGACGCCTTTGAGCCGTTGCGGAAGTCGTTCGACACAATTACAAGACGTTCATGACAAAACCTCTCGCCTCCGGTCCGACAATCTCGCTCAAGGTTCGCCGCCTGGAAGCGGGCGATGTCGAGGAGTATCGCGAGTTGCGCCTTGAAAGCATAAGAGCTCATCCAGAATCCTTTGGAGCCTCGTTGGAGTC
>CAZRBN010000093.1:0-3357 GCA_964598355.1 uncultured Gammaproteobacteria bacterium | reverse complement strand
GTCTGCAATCACGCACTCTCCGAACTTCGCCAAGGAAATCATCGACGCTGCCGCCCACAAAGACTGGGAAGCGCAGAAAGAAGACCTCTCTAAGCTTTATAAATTGCATGAGTTAACATCGGGTGATTTGGACCGGTTGAATAACCAGGAAAAGCACTCTCTCGACCTAGTGACCGGGTCCGAGAATCTCGCGCTCCAGCACAAGCTTGCGAAGAAAAACGCCATCCTTGGGGTGTTAGACCTCTACGAAAAGCAGGCTCAAGGTTCCCAGGCCGTCGCGAACATTCAGAAACTGAAGGCAGGCATCCAGAGCTCGACCGTCGAGGATATGAATAAGCTCGATGAAATGCGGCACCGCCAGGCCCAAGAAGAAATGGAACTGGCTAAGACCAAAGCTAAGGACGGATACATCGATCCAAAAGAGGTTCAGCTTCTGACCGCACAACAGAACTCCCTTGCAGAGACCCGTGCCTTGATAAACGAGGTCAAGCAGAACCCCAAACTCAAAGCGATGCTAGGAGCTATCCCAGGCGGGCTTCAGCCCGGTACGGGGGTTATGGGCGGATTGCAGAAAAAGGCATTAGAAGCTTACTACGGCCCGAAAGCTACGTCCGCTCTACTCAAGCATGTCTCTCGTCGCTCGCAGTTAGAGCAATCCATCATTGCTGCTACGAAGTCTGGAAGAATGAACATGTCTTTGATGAAACTCATCGATAAAGAAATCCCGTCTCCAAACGCCAGCCCGGATATCTACCTCAACCAAATGGAGGACCTTTATAAGACTCAAGAAGCTACGCTTAAGAATAACTTCGATCTTTATGGTCGCCTTACTGGAAAGACAGCCCCCGGCGCGCCAAACCCCGAGTCAGTCGTTTCCCCAACCTACCCAACGCCTCAGATGCAGGCCCCCGGTAAAGAGAGCGACGGAAATATCGCGAACTACGCGAAACAGTATAACCTCAGTTACGAGCAGGCCGCACAAATCTTGAAAGGACGCGGCTATGGCCGATAACATCTTTGCCCCACCGCAGCCACACGAACTGCAAGCTCTCCAAAGCCCACGGCAGCCGGCACAAGCGCAGCCCGACCTGATGGCTCCCCCGAGCCCTCAAGAGCTGCAGCAGCACGCCTCTCCTGAGGCTGCCCAAGAGGTCAGTCCGCAAGAGCTAGAAGAACCCAAATCCACGATATTGGGGGGAGTCTCGGAGGGGCTTCTGGGTGAGCAGTTAACCGACGCCGCCCGCAAGACCGAAGCCGGACATGCTCTGCTGGGCGATAAAGTCAACGCTGAGACGGAGGCCGGTCTACATCGGTACTTCGATCATGCCGGTTACTACGGTGGCTATGCGCTAGGCCGCACGTACCAGTACGTAAAGCTGGCGGCCATGCTAAACCCGGTAACGGCGCCGGCAGCAGCCGCGCTCTCTGCAACCCAACTGATTACACAGAAGGTTGCCTCCGCAGCCTTGGTAAATGCAGGAGCAGCAGCGATATCGAAGTTCTCAGACTCTGCTAACGTAGAGCAATCGGCGGTCGCTGGAGTCGTCGGTGGAATCTTCGGAGCTACCGCCGAGAAGTACCTGCCGTTCTCAAAGATGACCTCCAAGTCCATGCACGAGGGGGCTAACGTCGCTTCTGCTGAAGCTGATGGGCTAGCGCTCGACTACATTGACGCCGTCAACAAGGGCATTGTAACCAACAAGACGCCGGCTTTGGATTTCCTTGAATTGGGGTCGAAGATTGGGGTCAACGCCTATAAGGGCAACCTCACCCAACTGGCTAAGAACTTGGCCCAAGCTGCTGGACGCAGCGGAGACGTGGGATACCGTGCCCAACTCTTAAATGACCTACAGTCGATGGGACAAGAAGCTGCCCAGGGCTTTCAAGGCGCCCTCTCGGACCGCGTTAAGCAGGCGGGCCAGAGAAACGTCATGCAAGAGCTCGAGGGGGCTGGGTTATCCGAGATTGCGCATACCGGCGCCCAAGAGGTTACCGGCGAGATCTCCCAGGGAGTGTCCGCCAGAGCGCCTAAGGTCATTGGGGCCCTAAAAGAGAGAATAGATTCCCTCCACAAATACTCGGTCGATATTGAGAAGAAGCTACAAACATCGTATGCTGAGTACCTTCGAACGGCGGGCAAACTGACCAACGAGCGCGGCGGCTTAATTGACTTTAGCTACCCCCTCGACCTCCACGCTAAGTATGCTAAAGAGTTGCTGACCGGGATCGAGTCCCAGCAATCCCTCCTGGAGTCGGCGGCTAACGACCTGAGTCGGGTCGGCCCGGACGCAGCCAAAGCGATATTGAAAGAAAAGACGGAAAAGGCCGTCCGCTTGGTTAGCGAGCTTGAGAAGAACCTAACCAAGTTTGAAGACCACCCCCTGACCCAGGCTTTCTTAGACATCCACCGCAAGCCCCTCACAGACGGGGAGCACTTCCTCAACATTATCAAGCACGCAGAAGGGCTGGGCGCTGAGATGGGCGCTCACAAGACCTTCGCAGAGCAGTCCCTGATGGCCATCCGAAAGGCCGGGGGGCTGGCCAACTCGCCTAAGAATGCCATCGCACTGGCCAAAGCC
This sequence comes from uncultured Gammaproteobacteria bacterium, assembly GCA_964598355.1. Classification (GTDB taxonomy): domain Bacteria; phylum Patescibacteriota; class Microgenomatia; order Levybacterales; family UBA12049; genus DASQJJ01. The sequence goes on along the minus strand of CAZRBN010000093.1, from coordinate 778 downwards.
CGCACCTTAGCGCTAGACCGATATTTACAGGGTGATTATCAAGGGGCCAGCGAGGCGGTCGCGCAAGCTTTGGGTATCAAAGGTGTCCTACAGAATGCCCTATCCGGGGTAAAAGCAGGAATTTCAGCAACCGACGTTATCAGGCCTGCTATGGCTACTCGGGCTATTGAGAACCTGCCCACTATCGCGGCTTATAACGCGTCTAGGGACCAACAAAACCAGCCCGGCGAGGTAAAGGCGCCTGGAGCCAAGCAAATGACCCAAGCTAAGAGCCCTGCAGACGCACTAAGAGACGGGCTGTAAGATGGGCGGGATTGATTGGAATTCGCTGCTAAGTGGGCATCCGACGGCTGCTAAGGTCCTGGTAACCTGGCTGGCTATCGAGCAGATATTGGCTATGCTGCCTAAGACCATCACCAGGGCCTCCAGTACGGTCCAGTTGGTGTTTGCACTCATCTTAAAGGTTCGTGGCTTACATAAAAGGTACTTAAAGGAGATAAGAGAGAATGAAAAGCGTAAGAAAAACTCGAAAGGCCGTCGGAAGCATCGCTAAAAGCCTCCTGGTTGCATCCAAGAAGGCTCCCGGTAGGGTTCATAGCCCCCAACCAAAGCAAGCGATTGTAGGGCTATTTGAGAGGGTTTTTGAGGGTATGGAACGCAGCTTCAAGAAGGAATAGCCTATTTGGTTAGAGCCCTGGCTGCAGCTGCCCCAGCTGCCCCGCCGATTACAAACCACGCCCAGCCTGTGATTAAAGGTCCCGAGGCGTCCTTTTTATCC
>CAZRBN010000092.1:0-3374 GCA_964598355.1 uncultured Gammaproteobacteria bacterium | reverse complement strand
CTCGTTGGGCTCATAACCCAAAGGTCGGTGGTTCAAATCCACCCCCCGCAACCAAAGGAATCATGAGCTTGCAGGTTTTTGGGCCGAATCGAAAAACCCCCAAAAACCCCCAATAATAAAAACGAGCATCGATCACGGAGTCGCGACAGCGGCTCCGTTTTCGTTTGCCCCCGCCAATACAGGCTTGAGCACCATCTGGACTACCTTGCTGTTGGCCTGACGCTTACTGCTGGAGAGCGCCTGGCCGTAGACGTTCATCGTCGTCTGAATGCTCGCGTGACGCATCAGCTCCTGCTGCACCTTCATCGGCGCTCCGGTTTCGTCAAGGAGCGTCCGATACGTGTGCCGGAACGTATGCCAGCCGATGCTGTCGCCGAGCTTCGCAGCCTTCCCAGCCGGCTTTATGTGCTTCTTTTGGATTTCCTCCTGGTAGAAGGGATTGCGGGTCGCAGGATTCGGGAACACCCAATCCGTGTCCTGCTTGAACTCGCTCTTCTCTCGCCAGTTTTTCAGCACGTCCGCCAAATCGGGGTCGAGCGGAACAAAGTCGTGTGAGTATTCGGTTTTGACGAAATCCACACGGCAGTGGACCGCACTCCGCTGAACGAGCAAGGTCAGGTCCTTGAAGTCGAAATCACCCCATTGCAAAGCGACGATCTCGCTGACCCTGAGCCCTAGACATTGGGCCACGATCACCATCGTCCTGTACGGTTCCTTCAGATGAGGCAGCAGTGTGTAGAACTCCTCAATCGTCAGAACCTGGGGCCGCTTCAGCCGTTTGGTGCAGTCCTTCACACGGACCAGCGCGATGGGGTTCTTGCCCATTTCGATCAGGCACCAGCGCTCGGCACATGTGAAGACCAGGTGCATGAGACTCCGAATGTGCGCCTTGGTTTTCGGAGCGAGAACCAATTGCCTGAGCCATTGCTCGATCGCCATTGGCTTCATCCGATCCAAGGGATAATCGCCCCACTTCGGTCGTATGTGCATTTTGATCATCGACTCATACGACTTCCGCGTTGAATACCGCGTCGGCATTTCCTCGTTTTTGAATTTGTCGAGGAGCGTTCCGAAGCTCGGTACCTGCAGCTCGGATCGTGGGGTTTCAGAGTTGAGGTTGAGAAGAAGAGCTTGCACGGCTTTTCGAGCCAGCGCTTCAGTTGGGTACTGCTCTTTCGTGCCGACAGTGACGTACTGGCGCTTTCGTTGGCCGTCGGAGTCGTCCACGTAGTAGCGGAATTCCCAAGCATCGGGCCCGTTTCGCCTCTTCTTCAGCCGTAAACTGCCGTACTGATACCGTGTCCGCGTAAACAAAGAGCGTTCGCTCCTTTCGTCTATACGGGCACGAGTGGCTGAGCGCAGCTTAGCCGAGTCGCACATGTGCGTCGAGAGGCAAAATTGAAAGTTTTCATCAGGTCTCTCGCGGGCTCAGCCGGCAACTTTTGATTCCATCCACTGATTCAATTGCGAGGCTCGAAAACGCCAGAGCTTGCCTATCTGAATGGCTGCGATCTGGCCGTTGCGGGCCATGCGCTGAAGCGTCTTGGGATGGATCTTCAGTAGGGCGGCTGCCTCATCGCTGTCGAGCAATGGTTCGAACTGTGTTCGGGCCGCGGTTACTGGCTGGACGGGTTTGCGGTCAGAGTCGTTCATGGGAACTCCTGGCTGACAAGGTTGCATTCAGCTTATGCAGGAGTTCTGCGACCGTCCAAGACCTTGTTGGCGCGGGGTGATAGCCGGTGGGAATCAGAAGGTGCGATGGGGCGCGGTCATTCACCCTATGACGCGAAGAGTTTGATTTGTTGGCCTTGCTGCTCGACGTATTCGTCCCGAGTGTCCGCGACTGCTTCTAGAAGCAGTTTCAGGGCTGGCGAGTCGTTTCCGCGATGGGATGCGATTGCAGTCTCAACGACCAGAGTCGTATCGGAGAAGATCCTGACGACTACGTCTCGTCTCCCGGATTCCAGAACAGAAAGCTGGGCTATGGCGACGCCGAGGCCCTCGGAGACGAGGTGCAGCGATTCGTGTGGATTCGTCACTTCGTGCGCGAGCAGTGGGGCGACTCCAGCCGCTGTGAGGCGCGACAAAATGTGATCGTGAAATTGAGGGTTAAAGCGACGGGACGGAAGAATCAAAGGCGCGTTGGATAAATCAGCTGGGACGAGTTTCTGAATTCTCGCAAGGGGATGAGACTTCGGAATGGCAAGGGCAAGCGGCTCGCGCAACAGTGGGGTTATAGCGAGATCGCGCTCGACCAATGGGAGGATGACGAACCCGGCATGCCATTCGTCGTTGAGCAATTTCGCCACAATTTCCGCTGTATATGAGCTCTTGTACATAGGCCGCTCGGACCCGACCGGCTTCATGCGCCGGATTGCGGAGAGGAAATGCAGGTCGATAAACGCGGGGTAGCCTATGGTGAGGCATTCATGTTCCTGCTGTTCCGCCTTCCTCGCCAGCTCGACTGCCCGTTCGGAGTAATGCAGCGCCTTGCGCGCTTCAGCGACGAACGTCCGGCCTGCCGGCGTGAGCTCGACCGAACGTTTGGTGCGAATGAAGAGTTTGAACCCCAGATAATCCTCAAGCTGGAGAATCTGCTTGCTTAGCGAGGGCTGAGAGACGTGCAGCCGCTGGGCTGCTCGGCCGAAGTGAAGTTCTTCCCCGACAGCGACCGCATACCGCAGTAACCTGAGCTCGACACCGGGATACATGGCCCTTGAGCAACTTCAACGCGGTCGAGGTCTAGAAACGTCAATGCAACTGAGTATTCCTCGCCCTCATAATGAAGAGGCCGGAAAGGACAAAATTCTCAAATTGAAATCCAGCTGCCTTCTGATAAGGTCAGAAGTCAATGAAGGCAAAGAATATGGCCTTTCGTTCCCTGAAATCGTTTTTTCCAACTGCTGATGAGTTGTTGCAACAGGATTTGCGAACGCTCGGCATGATTCTGCTTAGGCATTTGAAAAGCTACGAAGGTCTCAACACGGTCTATCAACATGCCGGACTCAACCGGGGTTACTTCCGCGCCATGCTTGAAAACCGAAATGTTGGTCTTGGGACGCTACCGAAGGAGCCGGAATATGGTGTCCGGCAGCCTGAAGTGACAAAGCGCATGATGGAAGCGTGGAATTGGCTAGAGAGGCAAGGTCTTTTGATTCGCAACGACGAGCAAGTTGCGGACTGGTTCGTCATTTCGACTGAGGGCGAGAAATTGTTCGAATCGGGTGAGCCTGCGGTGGGAGAGAGTTACGAAGGCTTTGCGCCCGGCAGCCCGGCTCCCGACTCAGTTCGGTGGGAAGACATCGACAATCGACTTCTCTCTCCGAAACTACAAGAGGTATCTGATGAGATGCAGGCGAGGTCCGTCGAAGGCG
>CAZRBN010000091.1:0-3426 GCA_964598355.1 uncultured Gammaproteobacteria bacterium | reverse complement strand
GCCACTCATCCAGGCGGTAAGCGCGCTGCTGGGGCTGATCGCGATCATCGCGTTTGGCACCTGGCACCATCATCTCGACTGGTCGAACTCTGGACAGGGCATCGGGCTGGTAGCCATCGTTGGCATCGTGGTTATCGTTCTGGTACGCTCGGTGGCGACCGAACGCGAACTGCGCCTGGCCCGCGAGGAGATCGCTCGCCTGGCGGTCATGACTGAACGCCTGCGCATCGCGCGCGATCTGCACGATCTGCTGGGACACAATCTCTCGCTGATCGCGCTGAAGAGCGAACTGGCACGCAAACTGCTGGATGTGGCCCCGCAACGGGCGGCCAACGAGATCGGCGATGTAGAGAACGTGGCCCGCTCGACCCTGGAAGAGGTGCGCGAGGCGGTGAGCAATTATCGCCAGCCGACTCTCGCCAACGAACTGCACGCGGCCAGGGAGATCCTGGCGGCAGCCGGAATTGCCTATGACTTCCAGGGTCCGGAAAACGCCCCCGAGGCGCTGTCAACGGCGCTCGAAGCGCTGCTCTCCTGGACGGTGCGCGAGGGGGTGACGAATGTGATCCGCCACAGCCACGCTCACCAGTGCACGATTCGCGTGACCCGCGACGGCCAGCACGCCGGCGTGGAGATCCTCGATGATGGCGCACTGGCCGCTCCCCTGATGCAAACAGCGGCGAGCGGACATGGCGGCAATGGCCTGCGCGGTCTGAAAGAGCGCGTCGCGGCCCTGGGGGGACAATGCGAGACAGGCCCGCGCCCGCGCGGGGGCTTTCGCCTGGCCGTCTCCGTGCCCCTGGCGCTGCCCAGATCCACCACGACGGCTCACTAAAGAGAGGATACAACGCATATGGTTCGTATACTGCTTGCCGAAGACCAGGCGATGGTCCGCGGAGCACTGGCGGCCCTGCTGACCCTGGAGGGCGACATGGAGATCGTCGCCGAGGTCGGACGCGGCGACGAAGTGCTGGAGGCCGCCCTGGCCAGCCAACCCGAGGTCGCGCTGCTGGACATCGAGATGCCCGGCTGCGATGGCCTGACAGCCGCGGCCAGGCTGCACGCGCAGCTCCCCGCCTGTCGTGTCCTCATCCTCACCACCTTCGGACGTCCCGGCTATCTGCGCCAGGCCATGGAGAGCGGTGTAGTCGGCTTCCTGCTCAAAGACGCGCCTTCCGCGCAGCTCGCCACCGCCATCCGCCGGGCCATGGCCGGCGAGCGCGTCGTCGATCCCAAATTAGCCATGGCCGCGCTCAGCGAAGGCCACAATCCTCTCACCGAACGCGAGCGCGAAGTCCTGGCCGCCTCTTCCCACGGGGCCAGCATCGCCGAGATCGCCACCACGCTCGCCCTCTCCGAAGGCACCGTGCGCAACTACCTCTCGGTCGCCATCCAGAAGCTCGGCGCCCACAACCGCGTCGAAGCCGCACACCTCGCCGAACAGAAAGGCTGGCTGTAGATGATTCTCACACGATATCTCGTGAATGTAGCGACGGCCTTTACGCCCGTCGTCGCTCTACATATACCAGATATTCGTATATCGCGACGACGGGCGTAAAGGCCGTCGCTACATTCACAGCTTCATTTTCAGGTATGATCAATATCCCAATAATTCCTGCAATTCTTTCTCTGACTGCTTACTCAGTGGGATCATGCTCTCCTGGGGATCGTCGAGCTGGAGCATGTAGCTGTTGCGGGTGTATTGAATGACAGCTTTGATGTGCTGTAAGTTCACGAGATAGGCGCGATGGGCTTTGAAGAAACCGCGCCCGCTGAGGCGGCTCTCCAGTTCTTGCAGGGTAAAATTGGTCACAGCCTCCGCGCTGGCGGTGCGCAGGTAGGTTTTGCTCTCGCGGCTGGTGGCGTAGAGGATCTCGCCGGGATCGTAGAGCAGGATGCGGTCCTCTTTGCGCGCGGTGACCTTGAAAGGTGTGAAGTGCTCGGGCGCGGCTGGAGTCCCGCTGGTCCGCTCGAAGGCATAGTCGTTGACCACGCGACCGTTCTCCAGTTCGAGCACGCGGGTACAGCAAGCGCTGGCCCAGGCCAGATCTTCGTCGGTCAGCACGACCGCCGCGCCGGCGGCTGCGGCCTGGTTGAGCAGGCGCGCGAAGATCTCCCGGGTCTTGAGGTCGGTGCGCAAAACGGGCTGGTCGAGCAGGAGCAGACGGGGCTGGCAGAGCAGCGCGCGGGCAAAGGCCAGGCGGCGCTGTTCGGGCGGCGTAAGCTTACCAGCGCCCTTACGGGCGCGATCGCTCAATCCCAGCCGGTCCAGCATCTCCCCGACACGGCTGGCGGGCAGACCATACATGCGGCAGGCAAACAGCAGGTTGGCGCGCACGCTCAGGCGCTCATATAACAGGTCTTCCTCGAAGAGCACGCCCAGGCGCAGGCGCGCCTGGGCCGCTTCCGGCGAAAGCATCGTGCCCTCCAGGCGGATCTCACCCCCGCTCGGCTCCAGCACACCTGCCAGCAGGCGTATCAAGAGCGTCTTCCCGCTGCCCGTGGGACCGAGCACCGCGACGACCTCGCCCGCCGCGATCTCCAGATCCTCAATTGAAAGCACACTGCGCCCCTCCAGCATCTTTTCCAGGTGCCTGATTTGTAACATCATTCCGTTCCTTATGCATTTCTCTTCGCGATGTGTTCCCCGCTATTCTACCATGTTTGCGTGCTGAAAGGCGCTCCATTCACTCGCAAAATGGCTCCATTCAGCGGATTGAGCGCCCACCGAGCCCGTGTTTTGCTCCTGTTGACCTCGTTTTGACGCCCTTCGGCCAGTTTTTGTGGCGCGCGGGTGCAGTCCATGATACGCTTGTAGCAAGCGATCTGCGAAAGAAGCAGACGCGCAATCACAGGCAACAAGCAAAGAGCATTTGGAAGATACAGTCACGAGAAGGAAGAACAAGGATGACAGAGAATGATCTGATGATCGAAGCCGTCGAGCTGCGGCGAACCTTTCAGCAGAACGAGGCCGTCAAGAGCCTCAGCCTGAGCGTCAGGCGCGGCGAGATCTTTGGTCTGCTCGGACCCAACGGCGCGGGCAAAACCACGACGATTCGCATGCTGACCGGGCAGATCGCGCCGGACAGCGGGCACGCCACCGTGGCCGGCTGCGACGTTGTGCGCGATCACCAGCGCTTGAAAGAGCGCATCGGCGTGGTTCCCGAGGAGCAGAACCTGTACGAGCGGCTCTCCGCGCGCAATAACCTGCGCTTTAACTGCTGGCTCTACAACCTGCCCGAAAAGCGCGTGGACGAGGTGCTTGACCTGGTCAACCTGCGCGACCGGGCCAGAGATCCCGTGCGTGGCTTCTCCAACGGCATGAAACAGCGCCTGCTGATCGCCCGCGCGCTGCTGCACCGACCGCCGGTGCTCTTTCTCGACGAGCCGAGCCGCGGCCTCGACCCCATCGCGGCCCGCGAGGTG
>CAZRBN010000090.1:0-3483 GCA_964598355.1 uncultured Gammaproteobacteria bacterium | reverse complement strand
GGATGCTCGGCAAGACCGCGAACGACATGTTCGTCGACGTCACGATTGGCGTGCCAGATCCTGATGGCCTCGATACTGCAGCGGTTGCAAAGGAGCTGCCTTACGGTACCGTGACCGTGACCGCGGTGAGAGGCGGGCTGGAGATTCCGGCCGAAAGCGGCGGAGATTCGATCATCATTGCCAATGCCGCGGTCATCGTCAGTCTCGACAATGGCGCCGGCGGCTAGGCATCGGTTGGATATCCGCTCGGTTATTTTATGGGACATTCGAAATGGCCGGCAGTGACGAAGTCTGCTCGCTCGAAGCGCTGCTCGATGGCGGCTGGCGTTACCATGACAAAGACAGCAGCCAACTTGCGCGCGAACTCGAAGCAGCCGCCGGGGATAGCATCGCGCCCCGGCTGCTCGCCCCCTTTCTCCATCTCGCCATTCACACGATCGGGCAGCACCTGGGGGATTGGCCGCGTGCGCTCATGGTGGGCAGGCGAGTTCTCAACGGCCAGATGCCCGTAGTGGAAACGGCGAAGGCCTGGGGACGGGTCTATGTGGCCGCTGTACTCGCCGGTGACGCCTTGGACGCCGCCGAATTGGAGCTCGCCTATCTTAAGGCGGTCGGCGACGATGTGGTCGCGGCCTTGTTGGATATGCGCTTCATGTTGGCGGAAGCTTTGGTCGGCTCGAAGCGGGCGCGTGAAGGCGCACGACTTTATCGTAGCGCGCTCGATCTCGTCCGCCGGACCAGGCAGTCGCCGGCCCTGGACCGAACCATCGCGGTCGCCAGCAACAATCTCGGCTGGGAGCTTTATGAGACCTCGTCTCGTACGCCGGACGAGGACGGCCTGATGCAGCTGGCGGCGGAGACGAGCCTTACATACTGGCTGAAGTGCGGCAACTGGATCAACGCGGAGCGCGGGCATTATCTCAATGCGCTCGTGGCTAACGTTGGCGGCGATCCGGCATCAGGCCTGGCGCACGCCGAGGCGGCCCTTGCGATCATTGCAGCGAATGGCGAGCGCCCGCTCGATGCGGCGCGGCTTCACCTTGCGCGAGCGGTGTCGCTTGCCGCTTTGGGCGATACCGAGAGCAGGGCGCAGGCGATTGGCAATGCAGATGCTGCTGCGGCAAAGCTCGCCGCAGCGGAGTTGAAGGCGCAATTTGCTGCCGAGCGCGCCGCTGTTCTTAAAACACTTGTGTGCTGACGACGAGCCAGGGCGGTCGATCTAATCCCCCCGTGCCGTTGCGTTCAGCCGAGGAGCATCGCCATAAGTCCTATCCGATCCAGAGCAAGGATGGCCGCGTCATCGGCATGGTTTCGCGAGCCGACATTCGGCGCTGGCGGACCGAGCCCGACGTGCACGCCGAGACCTTGTTCGATCGCCATTCGGACGATTCACCCGTCGTCGGACATGCCGACGAGACCGTGGCGCGGCTGGCCGACCGGATGGCGGCGGAAGACATCGGCCTCGTGCCGATCGTCGAGCGCAGCACCATGCGCCTCGTCGGCCTCGTCTCGCGAAAAGACCTCCTGCGCATCCGCCGCGAGGCCCGTGCCGCCGAGGAGACGCGCCGTAGCTATTTCGGGAAGTCGCTCCTGGCGGAAGAGGAGAGACACGCGGGCGCGCAGATCGTCAGCGCAGGGGATTGAATGTTTTAACGTCGGCAAAATGCTTTTCGTTGTCGGTGACCACGATGCATTCATTCACCGCGGCTACCGCGGCGATAATGGTGTCGAGTGCACTTCGCGGCTGACCTGCCGACTTGCCGTTGGCCATGAATCGCGCCCAGACCAAGGCGGCCTTCTCGTCAAAAGACAGGATTCGACCCGCGAACAGGGATTGAGGTCCCTCGGATCCGGAGAACCAGGCCTCGAGGCCGTCGCGGCGCTTGCCGGCCGGCTTCTCCAGCACGCCTCGGCGAATCTCGGCCACTGTTAACGACGAGATGAAGAGATCTTCGTCGGCCTGATCGGCCATCCAGGCAACAAGTGCAGCCGAAGGCTTCGGCTTGATCAGATTGCTGATCACGTTCGTGTCGAGAAGGTAGCGCATCAGAGATCGATGTCGCGCCCTTCGTCGTGCGCGCGGGTCAAGTCGAGGTCCGCGCCGACCAGTGGCGAGCGCCGCAAAGCAGCGAGAATGCCACCCTTGCGAGGCGGCTCACCCGAGATGGTTCGGCTCACGACGCTGCGCAAGCGCGCGGCCTCCTGATCGTCCTCTGCAAGACGCCGCGCGAGGGTACGGATCAGGTCGCGATCAGAACCGAGGCCAAGCACCTCGAAGCGCGCGAGCCCGCGCTTTTTCAGTCGAGAGCGATAGCTTTTGATAGCCCGGCGTTGGGAGGCATTTACCATCGGAGTCTCCCTAGTGTATCCAGTAATATAGCCGGTGCGCTGGAAAGGTCAAGGAGCCCCCGTAATGTGATCCCTTAACGCCGTTTCGGCCGCCTGACCGCGCGCACCTTGCCGCTGTTGCCGCCGCCGCAGAAGAACTGGTCGCCGCCATCGGACTCCAGGCCCGATACGCCGATGCCGGGCGGCATATCGAGGCGCTCCAGCGTCTCGCCGCTGTGCGGATCGATGCGGCGCAGGTCGCTCTCGTCGCCTTCCCAGGTTGCGTGCCAGAGCTCGCCATCGACCCAGGTGACGCCGGTGACGAAGCGGTTGGATTCGATGGTGCGCAGGATCTTGCCGGTGTCGGGATCGACCTGGTGGATCTTGCGCGCGCGATATTCACCAACCCAGAGCGAGCCTTCGGCCCAGGCCATTCCGGAGTCGCCGCCATTGCCCGGCGCCGGAATGGTCGCGAGCACTTTCCCGCTCGCGGGATCGACCTTCTGGATGCGGTTCTCGGCGATCTGGTAAAGATGCTGGCCGTCGAAGGCGGTGCCCGCGTGGGCCGCGACATCGATCGCGTGCTTCACCTGACCGCGCTCGGGATCCAGCGCATTGAGCTTCTCGCCGGAGGCGAACCACACATTCTGTCCGTCGTAGGAAACGCCATTGACGCGTTCGACGCCCGGAAACGGGCCATATTCCCGGATGATTTCGGCTGTCGCTCGCTTCATGCTCTCGCTCCCGCTTGCTTATCCGTTGATGTCTCGACCCTAGCCGCCTGGGAGGGAGACCGGGAGTAACAAGGTCGTCGCGAGTCCGCCGATCGGTGGGGTCATCCAGCGTCGGGCTCGGCCACGGCCGAACCACTGCACCTTACCGGCCGCGCCAAGTGCGTCGAGCGCGCGCTGCACGGTCCGTTGGCTGGCGCCACAGGCCAGCGCCAGCGCCGAGCTCGACCATGACTCGCCGTCGGCGAGCAGCGCGAGCACCGCCGGGTGCTCTTCCTCTACGGGGAGCGTCAGCACAACGACGTCGCGCTCGCGATGCGGTGCGAGCGCAAAGCCATCCCGGGTGGCGCGCACGTCGGCCGAGATCCGCAGCAGCCGGCGCAGCCGCCCGATCTCGACGCGCAGCCGCGCGCGATGCGATTCG
>CAZRBN010000089.1:0-3485 GCA_964598355.1 uncultured Gammaproteobacteria bacterium | reverse complement strand
AGTTGTCATAACCAAACCAACTGTTAATAGCCCTACAATCGCACACATCGAAGATGACGCAGCAAGAATGATTGTTGAAAAAAGAAGACAACAACACATATCTCGGTAAGTAACCTCTTAACCTTTCTCTTTACTTGTTATCATCTTATCTTTACTATTTCTATAGAAGGGAGGTGAAAAAAATGACAAATTATATAGCAGTTTTGGTTGCAGCTGTCTTTAATATGGTACTTGGGTTTCTCTGGTACGGGCCATTCTTTGCCAAACCCTGGATGAAGTACAACGGATATACCAAAGAATGGATGGACAAACAAATGAAACAAGGTAATATGGGTACAAAGTATGGCATGATGTTTGTCTCAGCTTTGGTTATGGCATATTTCATGAGTTGGCTTATTCATCTTGCTGGTGCACAAACTCTTGTATCAGGAGCACTGATAGGAGGTATGGCATGGCTCGGATTTACAGCAACAACGCAATTTGCCAATTGGATTTTCTCAGGGAAAAAAGTGGGTGTATATATTATTGACACAGGATATTTCTTGGTCTCATTCGTTGTTTTTGGTGCACTATTCGCTTTGTGGAGGTAGAGTTAGTCTTGAGGTAAGTATGTTACACACTCGTTTGCGAGTTGTGGTAATTTTTGAGCTTTGGGATCTTCAGCCAAATACCTGAGGTAAATAGTACTGCTGCAATACCACCTGCTATAACAGAGAGTGGTGCTCCTAATAATCCTGCTGCAAAACCTGCCTCACTATCGCCTAAGAAAGGGCCACCAATAAAAAAGACCATAGAAATTGCCGTCATACGTCCACGCATTTCATCAGGAGTCATAAGCTGTCTAATACCATTTCTAATAATCGTACTCACCATATCTCCTGCTCCGGCAATTGCTAGGAAGAAAAGAGATAAGGGTAAAAAACGAGAAAATCCAAAACCAATTGTTGCCAACCCATATATGATAATTGCTATAAAAATAATTCTCCCCTGATTTCGAATATTTCCTAGACTAGAAAAAATAAATCCAGCCAAAACAGCACCAAAAGACGGTGCAGCATATAAAATACCAAGCCCTGCAGCATTCACATGCAAAATATCTTTTGCAAAAACAGGCAAAAGGACTACACAGGAAGCAAGAAAAGTAACACAGAAATCAAGAAGCATGGTGGAGTACAAAAGAGGAGAATGACGAATAAAGGTAATCCCTTCAATAACAGATTTTAGAGAAGCTCCTGCTCGTTTTTCTCCCAGACTTGGAACATGGATTAAAAGGAGAGCAATCATCATGATAAAAAAAGAAATGCCATTAAAAAAATACACACTTTGAGGGCCATACAAAGCAATGAAAATGCCTGCAATTGCCGGACCTATAACAGAGGCAACTTGCCGACAAAGAATATTTAGGCTGACAGCACCAAATGCATACTTTTCAGGGACAAGAAGTGGAATAATAGCAGAGCGAGCAGGCAAATCAATCGTTACAAGTAACCCATTCAAAACCAAAACAGCATAGATAAGAAGAGGAGTAATAACGTGAACTGATGTAGCGAATCCCAAAATACATGCTCCCATTCCCAGAATAATTTGTAAAAGGATAAGTACTTTTTTCCTATTATATGAATCCGCTATTACTCCTCCAGGTAAAAAAGCGAGCAGAATAGGTATAAATCCTGCAATGCCTACAAATCCCAAGCTAATTGGAGAATGAGTCATTTCGTAGATATGCCAGCCTACTGCAACGACTTGCATCGTTGACCCTAAGGTCGATATAAAAAGACCAAATAAAAATATCCGTAGTGCGCTGAATTGCAGCGCTGCAAAAGACGACTGTTTCATGTTATTTTGATAAATTGTGGAGAATGGAGTTAACTAAAGATAAGACGACACTAAAAGCAAGCGCCCACCAGAATCCATCTACCTGAAATCCCGGAACAATATGCGACGCTAGCATAACCAAAAAAGCATTCAAGATAAAAGTGAAGAGTCCTAAAGATAGGACGTTGATGGGGAGGGTTAATATTAGTAATATTGGCTTAATAATTGCGTTGATAATCCCCAATACTACAGAAGTTGCCAGTGCAGCAACAAAGTTTTGCAAATGAACTCCAGGTAAAAGGTACGCAGTGATAAGGATTGCCAGGCTGCTGACCAACCATCCTATGAGAATGTCCATGAAGTTAATTGTAGCAACCATATGACTTCTCCTGCAAGCACTTTTATATAAAAATCCCGTTTTAGACATGTGGCTCCAAAACGGGACTTTGCATATGCCTACAGGATTTTAGGCTGCCTTGTCACCATTATGACCTTCAGTAACTTTTTTTGTCTGCTCTTTTAGAGTTTCGGGAAGCGTTTCAGCTGTTTTTGTTGCTACCTCTTTGGCACCTTTCGTCATTTGAGAAATTCTATCTGCAGCCTTATCTCGCATGTCACCTATTACCTCTGAGGCCTTTTGTCGTGTTTTTTCATCAGATAATGCCATTGAAGCTGCAAGTCCAACCCCTGCTCCAACAATAGCACCCACCATTGCTGCTCCAAGTACATTTGGTCCTGTTGCTTGAGCAGTACCACCTTTCTTTCCCTTTTTATCATGAACATCCTCCATTACTTCTTCCTGTTGTTTGTGTGAAGATTTTTTTGAGTCTGGCATGAAATTCACCTCCTTTAGTTATTCCTTTTTATTATTGCTAGGAGAGCTTTAAAATGTAGCAAAAAAGGGATAAGAACAATGCAAGAACAACCAAAGAACTATGTTTCTTGCCCAATTGGTAGTATTTCTCTATAGTAAAGATATGCAGTGGAGATATCTTCCATGGAAAAGAATTTTTATTTTCTGTGTTGAATTATTTTTTGGGATTAATGTTGTGTTAGTAGACATTTGGCTCTTTACACAAAGTCATTCCCTTTCGCTTCCAGCGACAACCACTACAATACCCACGATCACGCCTACACCCTCAACAGCTCTGCCTCAAGCAGAGGCCACCCCAACTGGACAACCAACAATTGTAACTCCAACACGTGTTATTACAGTACAAACCACTTCTTCAGTAAAAGAAGCTTTTGTCCCTCTTGGATCTGGCCAGACTGACGCAACAGATTGGACAGACATTTCCGGAGCACTTGGGTATATTGACAGTACTTCATACACAGGAATAAAAAAAGTTGTTTTGGAAGCAACGGTAAGTATTCCTAATGGAAACGAGGCAGCATCGATTCGACTTTTCAATAAAACAGATGGCCATCCGGTCTGGTCTTCAGAGACCTCATGGGCTGGAGGGAATACACAATTTCTTATTTCTCAAGCGATTACACTAGATAGCGGAAATAAGCTGTATCAAGTGCAAATAAGAAATCAACTACCATCAATGGCTATTGTTACCAATTCGAGGATTCATATTACACTCCAGTAGCTTGAAGCTAAGAAAATGAATGAGGCTTTTTCCAGTATAGCAAATTATTTTTTTGTAAAACAGAATTGTTTTTCA
>CAZRBN010000088.1:0-3619 GCA_964598355.1 uncultured Gammaproteobacteria bacterium | reverse complement strand
TTACACTCACAATAATACCGTCCGCGTATTCTCCTGCAAGACGGGCAGATTTTTCTCCACCAGCTGCAAGCAAAACAGGAATCGCATGAAGAGGCTTACTGTATAATTTCGCATCTTTTGTCTGATAGTATTTTCTCGTAAGAGTTATTTTCTCCCCACTGAGTAATTTTTTTATGATTTCCAGTGCTTCTTTCATTCGTTCTGACCTTTCTTTGTAGGAAGGAAATTGAAAACCCAAGGGAGTTTCATTAATTGACTCACCTGTTCCAACTCCCAGTAAGAATCTGCCTGAAGACAATCTATCAATTGTTGCAGCAGCCTGCGCAACAACTGCCGGATGGTATCGGAAAAGAGGAGTAACAACACCTGTTAAAAGTTGTAAGCGAGTAGTCGTAACTGCAATTGCTCCAAGCGTTGTAAATCCAAAACCTGCTGTTCCAACATCTGCAACCCATGGATTAAAATGCTCGGACACAAAGACACCATCAAACCCCACTTTTTCTGCGAGTTGTGCATGTTGTACTAACACTTCAGGTTGGAATTGCTCATGTCCTAAAAAATAAAATATTTTTGCCATACAAGGCATGGATATCTTAGCGAAGATATATGAGGTATTTGCAAGAAGAAAACAGGATGGGAGAAGTTTAGGATGACGAGAGAGATGCTAGTATACTAGCAATTTTCTTTTGGAGAGGTACTATTTCCTCCTCTGTTTTTACAGATATAAAGAATGAGACAGCAGGATCGTAGGCTGCTATTAATTCTTTTTTTACTTCAGGTGCAACACTGTCCATTTTATTAAAAACATACAAAACATCTCGCTGCGTATTTCTCCCAAGACTTTCCAGAATCTCATTTACCACACGGATTTTCTCAAGTATTTCTGGATCTGATGCATCGATAACATGCAAAAGAATATCTGCATGGAGTGATTCCATAAGTGTGGACTTAAAGGCATTTACCAACGTCATTGGCAAATTTCTTATAAATCCAATGGTATCAGTAATCAAAACTTCTTCCTGTAATGCTTGTATATACATTTCACCAACACTGCTATCGAGCGTTGCAAAAAGTGCATTGGCAACAAGCATTTTCTTCCCGGTCAACAGATTGAAAAGTGAACTTTTGCCTGCATTGGTATACCCAACAAGTGAAATTGTACGAAGGCCTGCTTTTTTACGTCTGGAGAGTTGGAGTTCTCTGTCGGTACTTAATTTATCTAACTCATCTTGTACCTTTTTTATTTCATTTCTCCAATGTCTTTTCATAAGCTCTGTATTTGTTTCTCCAATACCGGATGTGCCAATACCTCCTCCTTGTCGTGACATAACAAACCCCATACCATAAATTCTTGGCCCCATATATCGCATTCGTGCTAATTTAATTTGTAATTTTGCCTGAGTAGTGGTGGCATGCTTATCAAAAATCTGAAGGATTAAATCAACCCTATCCCATACTTGTATTGCTGGATTAGCTTTTGCCAACAGTTGGGTCAAAGCATGAACTTGTCGAGGTTTGGCAACAGCATTGAGGACGACAACATCTATCTTACCCTCTCTTACTTTCTCCAAAACTTCCTCAACTTTTCCTTTTCCAATATATGTCGCATTATCAGGATTATCCCGTCTTTGGATAACACGATCAATAATTTGTCCACCAAAAGTCGTGATGAGTGATTCTAATTCTTCTCCAGTGTGTAAAGATTTTTCCGGATTTGCACGAGGATTAATAACGTGTACAGGAAGAAATCGATTATTCTGACTGATGTCTAGCATAGTAGGTGTAGTATAGCGCATAAATGAGCTTTAGAGAGGGTGAATTTGGAAAATACTTATTCCAGTAAGAATTTTCTTTTCAAAAGATAGAGGAGGAAAAGCAAGAGAGTAATAATAACAGGCAGGATGAAAAAATACCTCAGTAGCATTATGTATATACACCCAAAAACCACAAATTGTTTTGTAAATAGTACTGAAATACGTTATTAGGAAAAAACTCAAAACAAAAGAGACTATGACTGTTAAACTATAGTTATAGCGGGAAACTGTATACCATTAGTTGTACATCTTTACATTTACAGATCTTGACACCCTTGATATAATAGAAAAGATCTGAAAACCTACCGCATGGAAGGTGTTCCGAAAGGACTAGGATTAGCCAGACTAGCTCTGGGTTGCCAGCTCAATACAAGCTGGTTTTATTTTGCCTCAGAAATAATATGTCTATTTTTCAATAATAACTGTGCCTCAAAAATGCGGGGATTTAGAAGACACAAATTATTTTCAAGGCTAATCTGTTTGTAAACACCTAGGATTAAAAATACTTTTCTAAGTCTTCAGTTGAAGGTTACCAACTCGAAGAATAAAAGTCGACGGGAAAAAGTAAGTATGTAGATTATTCCTTTACAGGAATAGGAGCTGGTCTAAAAAGACGCACATTTTGTTGCCAATCAGCCTTTTGAGCAGAACAAAGTCCAATACTGTCAATAGAAACCTGAGATAATTCATATCTAGCAGGCCCGTCATATGAATGAAAAGTTCTTCCAGGAATAATGACATCTCCTACTATTGGAGCATCTCCATAACCATTCGCGTAGATAATATTTGGATGAGCGGAAACGGCATGTTTATAATATTGACCGTCAGTTCTTCGTAGTTCAGATGCTAACCTTGCCATAATAGTAAGATCCGTTTCGCTAATTGCTTCCTCAGCAGAACCAAGACCACCAAATCCTACATGAATCCATCTATCTTGCGGATTCATAAAAAGTTGTCTTCCAAGTAAAAATTCTTTAACGAGTGCTCGTTCATCTGAGGGCAATTTGCCAAGTGCTTCATCGCTATTATCAACTACATGCTCTTCAAGAACTGGTTGTCGGCCATTTGCCCCGACTACTAAATAGTATGCTCTTGGGAGATCTTTAATACCAAGTTCATTGAGTTCTGACACAGAAGCATCAGGAATTATTACTTCTTCAAACTCTCCTGGACGATTTTCATGCTCAGCCATAAAGTGCACTTTACCATAACCTTATAGTTATGTCAACAAGAAAGTCAACGTCGCACAATCAGTGGTATGTGGCGCGATTTTGAGGCTAAATGAAAATTGTAAAAAAAGATAGGAAATAAACCTTATTCACTTTGCAGACTTTGTTTGTACACCTTAAAACTTCTTGCTCTCAATCCTTTCATTCTTGCACGTTTTATCCTCGCAGCTTCTTGAGTGGCTGTTTCTGATATTTGTGTGTTACCTTCCATTTCAGCAATCCATGTCTCGGGATAAATTCCATCTTCAGAAACTTTCTGAAGTGTTGCTCGTAACCCATTCCCCAAAATTCTCAGGCTTGAGTCAGTTAATATTTTTATTCTTTGTAAACTTTTGATTATCTCTGACATAATCTCTAATGGAGCTAGTTTCTATGCCTCAGAAAGGCGGGAATATCCCACATGTCCTCATTAGACTCTTCCTGTGGTTCGGGTTGTGGACGTGGAGTACCATTTACGTTAACCGTTGGTTGTGGTGCGGGCTGTTGGGATGGTTGTGTATGTTGTGGCTCTTCTTTCTTTTGTCCATACCCACCTAAAGGCTCAGGGACAAATTGAGATAATTTTTGTTTGGTTTG
>CAZRBN010000087.1:0-3791 GCA_964598355.1 uncultured Gammaproteobacteria bacterium | reverse complement strand
ACGGCAGCTATCGCGTCGACCCACTGGCGGTCGGCTACTACAACATCAGTGTCACCATGCAGGGCTTCGACACAGCGAAAGCCCAGGCTGTACAGACGCTCGTCGGTGCAGCTACGACTCAAAATTTCTCACTGAAAGTCGGTTCGGCAACCGAGTCGGTTGAAGTAAGCGCCGAAGC
Organism: uncultured Gammaproteobacteria bacterium; assembly: GCA_964598355.1. Taxonomy (GTDB): domain Bacteria; phylum Patescibacteriota; class Microgenomatia; order Levybacterales; family UBA12049; genus DASQJJ01. The sequence goes on along the minus strand of CAZRBN010000087.1, from coordinate 3,613 downwards.
TCCTTTGCTCGATTCCCTGAAGACCGACGTTAGCCAAAACATTACACCCAAGGAAGTACAGGATCTTCCTATGATCGGGCGGGATGTCGCCAATCTCGCATACCTTGCGCCGGGCGTGAAGGCAGCCGACTCGTATGACCCGACTAAAAACCGCTATGCGATTTTGTCCGTAAATGGGAACGGAGGACGCAACGTAAACGTTACCGTAAACGGCGTCGATAACAAGGACAACACCGTCGGTGGACCGGTCATGCAGCTTCCACTCGAAGCCGTGCAGGAGTTCGCCATCTCGACGCAACGATTCTCTGCCGCTAACGGACGCTCCGAAGGCGCGGCAATCAACATGATTACCAAATCGGGATCCAACAACTATCACGGATCGTTCTTCAGCTTTTTCCGCGATCAAACATTCAATGCTGATCAACATCCGCAACCCGGAGAAACCGCCAATCCGCCATATAGCCGCCAACAATTTGGCGGCAGCGTCGGAGGTCCTTTTATTAAGGACAAGTTCTTTGGCTTCTTTGCAATCGAGCGCCAGCGCGAGCACACCAGCATTCAGGAGAGCGGCGATACACTCAATGAATTGACTCTAGCTAAGCCGCTAGGTGCGCAACCGCTCGCGGTCGTACCGACGCCGTTCTTCGAAACCCGCTATAACGGACGCGCCGACTACATCATCAACTCGAAAAACACGGCTTATCTCTCCTACAACTCGCAGGCGAACAATAGCCTAAATGATCAGTCAGACGGTTTTCAGGATGAAACCGCCGGTAATTTCACGCTAAATCATCTACAACTGGCGAACCTTGCTCTCAATAGCACGCTTTCGAACACAATGGTGAACACCTTCACCTTCGGCTTCCAGTATTGGAACAACGTGATCGACAGCAAGCAGCGCGTTCCACTGATCACTTTCCCCGGCGGCGGCAGCAACAACTGTGGCAACGGCGGGTCTTGTTTTGGAACCAATGCGAACGTCCCTCAACAGTCATTCCAACGCAAGTGGCAATTCAAAGATGACGTCTCCAAGACTTGGAATAACCATACGCTCAAAGCCGGCGTGGACTATATCTTCAACCCCACTCTCGGCGGTTATTTCGAATTCAATGACACACTGGAAGTAGACTTTGGAGCCGATCCAAGCTGCATACTTGCGACGACAAATGACGACGTGAATCTTTGCGGTCCGAAGTACTATCCGCAGGGATTCAAGAGTGCTGGAGCGGTGGTGGGGATGTCGATATCCAATGGAGATCCCGCGACTAACGTTCCCGGAGGCACAAAGCAGTTCGGAACCTACTTCCAGGACGACTGGAAAGTCAACCGTCGCCTTACGTTGAACCTCGGCCTGCGCTGGGATCGCGATTTCAACTTCGTCGGGGGATCGTCCATCAGCAACAGCCGCACATATCAGGAAGTGGTGGCAATTGCGAACATCAGCCCGATTGCGAAGCAGTTCACCTACAAGCAGCCGGGCGATGACAACAAGAACTTCAGTCCCCGTGTGGGCTTTGCCTATGACTTGACGGGAGCAGGCAGACATCTACTGCGCGGAGGCTTTGGTCTCTACTACGGCAACATCTTCCAGAACATTCCCTTGTTCATGGAGCAGATGAGCAACCCAACCATCTTCCAGACGCAGTTCTCGATCTCGACTCCGCCGGAGATCGTTCCGGGAACGGGAATCGCACTTGGCAACTATCGTTATGGCGTGGACCCGCTGCCGACGGTGGCGCCTCCATCCAGTCAACTGAATCCCGGCAGTACTGGGCGCCTTATGGATCCGTTATATCGGAATCCCATGACAGAAGAAGAGAACATTGGATACAGCTGGCAACTCAGTAACTCCTCTGTGATCGAGGCCGAATACGTCCACGTTCTTGGATTGCATTTGAACAAAACCATCAACATCAATCCACAGCTACCACCGACCAAGAACCGCCCGCTGGACGCAGCGTTTGCTGCGGCTGGGCTGCCCGTGCTTGGAAGCGTCCGAGACGAGCAGTCGAACGGCCGTTCGCGGTACGACGGCATGAACGTGAGCTACCGCCAGCAGATGAGTCACCATTTCTCCCTGCAGGCGAATTACACGCTCGCGCGTGCTCTAGCGTATGGCGACACCGGAACGTCTTTTCGAAACTATCCGCGTGACCCGCACAATCCGTTCTCACCCTTTGAGTTTGGCCCAACGTTCAACGACGAACGGCACCACGTCACGTTGAGCGGTATCGCTGCATTGCCGTGGGGAATTCAATTTGCACCGATTCTCCAGTTCGGGTCAGGACGTCCGTACAACGCGGCGGCTCCTAGCGATACGCTGGGCTACGGCTCCGGCGAGGACAATCATGCGGTCGTCGTTCCAAATAACGCACCGAATACGTATCTTGTGAAGGCTGCCGGGCAAACCTGCTATTTTGCAGGCAACTGCCACCTGGTTCCTTTCAATTCTTTACGCGGAGATGCGTTCTTCCAGCTCGACACCAGGCTCAGCAAGAACTTCAAAATTGGCGAAAAGGCGAACGTGCAGATCATTGCTCAAGCGTTTAATCTCACCAATCGCGCAAATTATGGCAACGATGTAATCACAAACGTTACAAGCGTCGATGCCACAACTGGAAAGAACAATTTTGGAACACCTGCTGGTTTCATCAATCCCACCAGCACTAACATTCCGCGCTCGCTCACGGGCGAGTTCGGGTTCCGGTTCAGCTTCTAAGCTGAACTTCTCCTCACGGCCGGCATGCAGATGCCGGCCTTTTTCTTTCTTCCCCGAGCATCTTCTCTGAGCAACTGTTCTGAGTCTCTGTCCTTCCAATCAGTGAAAGGTATGAAGGAAAAGATTCCAATCATCATTCTGTCCGGAATAGCGCTGGCTTTTGCGGCATGTTCCAACGATCCGGCAACCACGCGCAAGCAGGCAGAGAACGCGACCGAACAGCTTAAGCAAGGGACTCGCGAGGCAGCGGGCAATATCAAGAAAGGCGCTCAAGTTGCCAAGACCGACCTCACTGCCGCTGCAGAAGGTGTGAAAGCGGGGCTCAACGACAAGAGCTCGTCACAGGTCAACGTGAACACGGCCAGCAAAGCCGAGTTGATGGGATTACCCGGAATCGACGAGCCGAAAGCGAACGCCATCATTGCCGACCGTCCGTATCGAAGCGCACATCAGATCGTCAGCAAGGGGGCGGTTAGCGAAGACGAATATCAAAAGATTTCGTCGCATCTGACCGCCAGTTCCGCGCCAAAGCAATGACAGAGTGCGGTGCTTATTGCGGCGCAATTGGAAATAGCCTCCATGAATGCTGGGTGGCTGCATTTTCGCGATCACGAGTTCTGCCCATGCTGTGAGCCCAGTCGAACATGGTTGAATTGGCTGTTCGGCAGGGTCTCTGGCTCGCTACAGCACCTAACAGCTCAAAAAAATTGAACCATCCCGAGTGCTGGCGGCATTGATTACAATCAGGGACAACATTGAAAGCTGCAACCAAGCAAAAGCTGAGCACTTCGGCAGCAGTAGCTGCCACACTGGACGGCTCCGAAGCTGCTCTTGCGCACTTGCGTGCAGCCGATCCTGTTCTCGCTTCGATCATTGAGCGCGTCGGACCATATG
>CAZRBN010000086.1:3052-3831 GCA_964598355.1 uncultured Gammaproteobacteria bacterium | reverse complement strand
AACGGTGGTGGGGGAGAAACATTAGATTGATAACATAGTAGCTGGTGGGGTCAAGCATCTACGTGCACGTGGAGGTGGCGGGAAAGGGGCTTGCGGATGACCTCGCTCACGATGCCTGAAAAAGTTGATAGCGGGCGTGCTCAATCTGGTAAATGGGAGGAAAATTTACATTTATTCGTGTAACGGAGGCTGCGATACCGTGGCGGAATACCTGGGATAGCTGGGCTACCCTCTTTCCAGCTATTTACAAGGCCAGGGATTCAGCTAGCTACTATTGGTACGTCCAGCTTAAAAGTGTTATGTTGTGTTCCGCCCTTGATGATAGGAGCAATGATGGAGTCCCGCCTGGGGACCAGCGCCGCCGTGCATTTCGTGGCCGGCCTGGGTGGTTTCCGCTATATCGATCTGGATACGCCGATGCTCCTGGCGGACGACCCGTTTACCGGAGGATACGAGCAAAGGGGAGGGGTGTACGACCTGGTGGGGTTTCAAAGGGGACTGGGAATAGAACGAAGATAGTCAGCAGGCACCCTAAGCGATGCCTTTCAAATCACTAAACTCAAGCGAAGAACTGCTCGACACGTACCGAAAAACCTGCTACCACCAGCGAGGGCAACGTTGCCTTTCCCTCGAAAACGCCGAGCGAACGATAAGCACCTGCCTGCAGCACGAATACTTCAACAGTGCGTGACCAGGGATCAGCGATCCAGTATTCTTGCACTCCCGCACGGGCATAAGCACTTTGCTTCTTATCACGGTCATAGCCTACGGTACCAGGC
>CAZRBN010000086.1:0-3042 GCA_964598355.1 uncultured Gammaproteobacteria bacterium | reverse complement strand
TTCGATCACTAAATCCGGGGCACCAATGATGCGAGACAGGGTGATTTTATCATGATTTGCATTCAGAATGACGAGTACATCTGGCTGGACGACTGTATCTGGGGCCAACTCGACATCAAATGGGGCTACGTACACCCGTCCCAGGCCAGCGTCTTCAATTTGAGTCGCAAGGTAGCGAAACAGCCGGCCTGCAGTCGTCTGGTGCCATTCATTAGGAGAAGGTGCCATATAGAGGACTCCATCTACAATTTCATAGCGGCGTCCATCATCTGGAAGGGCCGCATAATCTTTATAGGTCCAGCGGCCTTGCCCTGGCCCTGGTACATTATCAGCAGCAGTGACCATCGGCACTCTCCCAAGTATCATTGTCATATCAGCTACGCCTTTCGTAAACGGCAAGAGTGTCACTATCCATCACATCCCCATCGTAACACAGTAGAGGAGCGCCCGCAAGGGGTGCTCCTCTAGATTATCAACCGATCACGGCTTAACCTACAGACTGAATGTCCCCGAAGAGGCCGTGTGCTTCACCATCAATACCGGCAGTGAAGAAGAGTTCGTTGGTTGCGCCCGCGAGGTTTCCATTACCGAACTGCAAGGACCACAGGCCATCGATCTGTATTGGGATGACTCCGCCAATTTGAAGTGAGCCAAGGGCAGCGCCAGTATTCGGATCGAAGACATTAATGTGACCATCGCCGAAGTTACCGACCAACAAGTCATTGCTGAATTGGCCAAAGTTAGGAGGCGCCAGGGCCAGGCCCCAGGGAGAGTTGAGGCTACCGCGTGAAATGAGGCGACGAATCAAATTCCCATTGGTGTCGAAGACATCGACAAAGCCATGACCGGGACCCGCTACATCGTCGTGCTTGGCTGCATTCTGCTTCGCAAATGTGACGTAGAGGTTGCCTCCGATGTTCTGGATGCCGAAAGGTGCATAACTTTGTGGAAGAAGGTGATCGGTGAAGGAGCGTACGAGTTTAAAATTCGAGTCGAACATCTCGACGGTTCCGAAGCGGAAATTGGTGGCAAAGATGAACGTTCCAGAGGAATTGCTGCCGATAGCCAGTCCTTTGTAGACCGCTCCCTTACCTACGTTCGATCGATCCACTGCGAGGACAGCATGAGACCGGTCGGCGAAATTGAGGTTCCAGCCGGATATTGTGCCATCTTCGGTGTCAAAAATGAACACACTTGAAAAGGATTTACCGTTTTCTGAAACATTGAAGCCACCGTTGCCGTTGAAGATAACGCCAGTCGGTGCTGCAAGTGTTCCAGGAGCAGCGCCCGCTGGAGGTGGGATCGTGACTACCAATGGGCCAGTCGGCGGCGGCGGGAATGCGTTGCCGTTGCCATCATAGAGCGTGGATACCCCTGCGCCATTGTCCGCAACCCACCATGGGGTGGCCGGTCCATGCACCAATCCCCAGGGGTTGACCAGGTGTGCATCCTTAAATTGGGCGGCACCAACGAGGTCGGAAACCAGGTTTGCCTGCCGGTAGGAGCCTTGCAAGGGTTGGGCGAACGCGGCAGCTGGCAATGCCAGAAGCAAGAGCATAAGAGGAGCGATCACAGAAGCGAGAAGTCGTAGTCTTCCAGGAATGAACCGGGCATGCATAAATATACCTCCTTTGGCTGATGCAGGCTCTCAGAACTCACGCAGTCTACTTGTTCCTGCTGGACTGCACTCACACACGCAAACTGAAAGTGCGAGGCATGTACTAACGAACATCCTTGCAGTACTTGAAGAGCGCCGAGTAGAATGAGAGAATTACATAGTTAAAATAGCACCGCCAGAGCTCAGCGGTACTATTCCGAAAAATTTTCGGGACCCCATTCGGAACCCCATACAGAAATACGCAGGGAGGTTACACAGTAACTCTCCGCCTCGGCTAAAGCCGAGCGGCTTCTCGTGAGTACTGTTTCTCCTCACGAGCTACATTCTGCAATACCACTTGCATCCCAAGTCGTTCGGCTTTGTAGGTAAGCTTGTGGCGCACACTGCCATGTGACCATCGATGAAGCTTCTGATTGGTTTTCGTGCCTACATCCAGGTCTTGACGAATATCTCGCACATCACCAATCACAACCGTCTGAACCCCTTCGCGATGCAGGGTTGAGATCAATTTGGTTGTCTGCTTATGTTCGATATCCTTGATTTGATTGGAGAGCTTCTTGAGTTGTTTCCTTAAATACCATCTTCTCTTGTGAGGAGGTTTAGCAGTAGGATCGGTCGTACGGCGTTCACGCCAGGATTTGAGACTGGCAAAGAACGCTTGGACACAGGCATCAGAGGTGTGAGCATGGAGCTGCTCAGAAGTGAACAGACGCATCAGGTGTTTAGGCTGCAACCAAATGCCCTTCTTGCGCACTGTTCTCCAGAAGAAGACGAGTGTCTGAGAGTACAGTTCACCACAAGCATGAGCTAGTTCATCAAGCTGTTTGGTTTTGCCGAAATTGGCCCGTCTGTCCTGATGCATGCTCAGACCCCCTTCTGAGCTTCAATAGAGCGTTGAATGGTTTGAGCCCTCACTACACCTGCTGTACTAGCAAAATAGCTGCGGGTCCACAACGAAGGAAGTTTACTCAGGATAAGCGCAAATTCCTTGCGCAAGTAGAATGAGGTAAAGCCTTTGAGTTCTTTGACGACATCAGCAGCACTCACTGAAGGCCACACCCGGACAACCAGATGAAGATGATCAGGTTGAATGGCTAACTCAAGAATCTCCCAGTTGACTTATACACTATTTTCAACAGAATTGCAAGGGTTAAAACCGACGCGAAACCCGCCTAACCGCCGCCGTGAGAAACGGCACGGCTTGCGGCGGGTTTCGTTGTCAAAAAACCTGTTATCAGCGATACGCCTCAGCCTGCAAATTGAACAACTCCGCGTAACGGCCATCCAAAGCTACCAACTCTTGATGCGAGCCGCTCTCGATAATGCTGCCATTTTCGATCACGAAAATCCGGTCGGCCAGGCGCACGGTACTGAAACGGTGGCTGATGAAAATAGCCGTCTTGCCCTGCGTCAGCAGGCGAAAA
>CAZRBN010000085.1:0-3966 GCA_964598355.1 uncultured Gammaproteobacteria bacterium | reverse complement strand
CTCGAGCTAGAATTGCTATTCTTTCATCACCAAAAATTCCCATTAAAGGCTCTGCAAGGGTAATTCGTCTTTCCATTTCAACAACACTTTGTGGAGACCAGTCTGGAATGTCTCCGAGAAGATCCAGAAGAAATTGTTTGATATTACTCTTTTCGCCTAAATACGTATTCCATAAGTTACTTGCTTGCTCCCAATAAAGAGTAGAATCATTTTTAGAAAGATCAATAGAAAATTTATCTCTTAATAATTCTTGCATTTCTGGAGATGCTACTGCGGCCAACGTTGGAAAATACTCCACCATGCTCTCTCCCCATGCCAATTTTTGTCCTTCTCTTGTATATCTATACTCCTCTTCCATCTCTTTAGAGGCTACTTCCCGAAGACCAATGGAGAGACTCTCAACAAGAGGAATAGCAACGTGGTTTTGCTCTGCCCTTCGCAAAGCAATTCGCACTCCTGCCTCGTCTACTTGAGGTTTGAGAGGTTGCGGATTGAAAAATCTTTTTGAATCCATATCTGGAGTGGCTGCAGCCATAAAACGAACGATGCCGGGAGTAATAAAGGGTATAAAAAGCTCTCGAGCTTCTCTTGGTTGAAGACGCGGTCTTTCTGCAGTAGCAAGGGTCATAGAGGCATTCTATGGGGCTATTGTGAGAAATTTATAGTAATGATGTAATATAGCCCAGAGAGTAGAAATTTGGTGGTAGATAAGTATATACAGTATTTCCATATGCATCACGCTCCTTGAGATCATTTGAGCCAAGAAGGAAAATTAGGATCAGCAGACCGAGGGAGTGTAGTATTCTCATCTTCATCGTCGCCTGTTGCAGCAAGTCCTTTTTCCATTTCTTCTGGGATTGCAACCCATGCACTTGCCAAAGGCGCAGCAACTGGATACCTACCTACAAGTAATGGCGGTGCTCCAAACCCCCCACCCCTTCGTCTCACCGGGAGTGGATCGAGTATCGGTAACGTAGCAAGCCTTGCTAATTGAAACTCATCATCTAATAACTCTAGTTGATCAATAACTGTCGGAAGTTTCAAAAGATTCGCCTCTATTTCCTTTGTAGTTTCCCTTTGCAGTTCTCCCCTTTCTTTTTCTTTTGTCATCAATGTTTCAACAATCTCTACAATTTTTTCTGGTTCGATTTTTCCAGATACTTGTATATTCGTACTTTCGCTCATCGGAAGATATGACGTCATCTCCAACCCTAAAGCTCTGTATATATTCTCAGTATCGCGTAATACCCACTGTGTTGCGTTAGCTATAAGCTCTTCAAATGGAAATCCGGTCGGTAATGCTGTTACAAAATCACCTGAAACAAATAACGTGTTAACATCTATAGCAGCATCTGTTGTATTAGTCTTCCACTTTGCAAGCATGGTAACAAGAGCTTCAGGAGCTATACCATAATCCTGCGCAATTCCATCAATTCTCTCTTGCGAAATGTCTATTCGATCTATATCTAACAACAATTGCATGCATTCAAACCGTGCTTTCAAATAGGTATCTGTTATCTCCTTGATACGATCTTTTACTTCCTGACTGTAAAAATCTACCCCTTGGTAATCGATTGTTCCTTCTTTTGTAGCATTGTGTATCGCATTCGTTACAACTGTGGCTCCCAAAGTATGATCTTCTGTGTATGGAGTACGCGCATTATCGATTGTTGTTGTCACTTCTAACTTAGCAGTGTTTGGATCAATATAATTGCGGGCTACTTGGAGTGGCTTTGCTTCTACATATTCTTTAAAATATGTTGTTTGGGCTCCTTCTTGTAATGTTGCTAAGATGACTCCTTCTTTACTTGTGAGCTTCCCAAGCTTCGTATTACCAGCAAATCTATCTGCATGACTCGCTATCTCAGACTGCAAACACGCACTAAATGCTTCATGAATTCTCCCACCCGTATCATTTGCTCCAAAAACACGTGTCAGAAAATCACTCAAAAGCCCATTTGTTACTTCATCAAGTTTTTGAGAAGCAAAAGAATAAGGAGCAGTTACCCTTCCTGTTGCATCACCAACTCCAGCGTAAGGAGGAGCCATAAATTGAGTTACTAATTTCTCAGCCATGGCTTGCATACCTTTTGCTGTATCTATCCCACAGCAGGTGTCATAAAACGTTCTAAATCCTTCAGTAAGTCCCACCTCATCTTGTTCACCTTGACCTACTTCATATCCAAAGAGTGCACGACTCACTGTTTGAAGTAATTGTATATCCTCGGGATTGTCCATATGTTGCTGGCATAAATCAGCAAAGTATGCTGCTCCACTTTTACACCATTCTGTGACATCACCTTCTTTTCTCTGCTCAAGCCACAATCCCTGTAAACTTGCCAATGCATCTTGAGGATTTCTTGGTACCCCTATTAAATCTTCATGGAGTAAGATATTTTGTGTCTTCCAATACTCCGGTCCTCTACGAATTCTCCCCAAAACATTGAGCGTATAGCGGGGTGAATACACTCCTTCTTCAGCACGAAAAGATAGCACTTCTTGCGTGCTATGAGGACGCTCCTCTGTTGTTACCGAGGTAATTACTGGAGACCCATTCCCTGACTCTGCTCCTGTCATATAGTTGCTTGATGAGAAGTCTCGTAGCATTTAATATTACAGGCTTATAAGTGGAGTAAGGGAGAAGTAAGAAAGAAGTAAGATGATCTGGAAAAACGAGGTTAAGGTTGTAATCCTCTTCTGTTTCTCCCAGAAGTATCAAGTGGTGGAGCTTCAAAAGGAGCTGGTTGAACCCCCCCTGTTGCCTCCCCTGAAGCACCTTGATTATCTGGTGCTGCAGTAACCGACACTTCAAAACCTGTATCAGGTAATCCACCTGAATTTTGAGCTGGAGGTACGAATGAATTTGATTCTCCTGCTGAAAGAGTACTAGGGGTTGTTGGAATTGCTTGCTGTGTCTCTTTTCTCTGTCTTCTTGCAATTTCCTCAGCAATTTTTGTAACATAAAGTCCGTTACCCAAAAATTCAACAAGCATTGCTCCTTCAGCAGTCAATTTCCCGTTTATTACTTGCTCATGAATTTCAGGAATTGCTTTAATAAGCTTATTGTATGTTTCGTTAACATCCGGATATCCCTGCTGACCTCTTGCAAAGAGAGTACTACTCTCACCCCTTACAGGAGTAATGGAACCATTTGCAATATTCTGAAATGCATTTTGAGCATCTTCTTGGGAAGTCAACGGTTTTCCAATTGCTCTCTCAATATCATGAGTAAGGTAAACACTAAAAGCAGTAGGATTCTCAACCTGCATCATTAAAAAAGATCCAAGCTTTTTTTCATCTAATTCATATACTTGTAAAATAGCATCTGCAAGTGCTAAGGAAGCTGAAGCTTGGGTCTTTGCACGAAGATCAGGATTTGCAATCTCTCCTCCCATAAGAGCAGCTATACCAGTAAAGAAATTTTCTTGTCCTTTAAATATTTGTTCTCCACTTTCTAAACCATAATTAAGGGTTGGATTTTGATCTCCTTGTTCACCTACAAATAAGAATACTGGTTCTACTACCTTTCGATTAGGACGAGGTACCCCATCTTCATCTACAAAAAATGGCAAATTGTGCCTAAAATTAGTATCGATATCAGGAGTTATAGTTAAGAAGGAATCTACTGGTCTATCTAGTGAAATACTTTGCATCAATTGCTTGATTTTTGCTCTTTGATCAGGAGTATAGACTTGGTTATCTCCATCCAAATTAAATGGAGGAACTTTTTTGTAACGATCCACTAAATCTGGTGATACCACTATTTCTTTCTCTTCTAAAGATTCTCCTTCAGTATCATCAAGAGGGGTATCAGGAGTACTTGAAACTGCAATTGACGCATTTCCATGTAATTTCTCCCTAGCATCTTTTATATAATTTGCTGCTCGACTTTCATGTGATTCTAGAGATTGGTCAAAGGAAGCTCCCTCAACTTTACCTTTTTCTGCTACGAAGTGAATTTTTGCT
>CAZRBN010000084.1:0-4093 GCA_964598355.1 uncultured Gammaproteobacteria bacterium | reverse complement strand
CGCGATGAGCACGGCGCGCATCGGCGTCACGATGCCGAACCGCGCGAGCGACTCGCCGAGCTTGACGACGGTCGCCGTCGCCACGCGCGGCGCCGCGGCGAAGGCCGGTGCCGCGAGGGCGATGGCCGACGGATAGACCTGCAGCGTCGACCGCACCCCGAGCCGGGCGCCGAGCCTGGCCGTGACGAAGAGCTGGACCACGATGACGCTCGCGCTCAGCGCGGCCTCGAACACGCCGACGAACGCGGCCATCTCATCCCGACCGAACGCGGACTTCAGCGTGGCCTTGAACGCGAAGTCGGCGACGCTGTTGGTCGCCGCCACGAGCAACGCGAGGAGGACGGCCACCTGCACGATGGGCAGCGTTCGCAGCTCGTGGACGGCGGCCCTCGCCCCACCCGAGCCGACGGCGCTCGCCTCGCCCTCGTGAGCGTCCGGCGCGGCCGATCGCGCGCGAGACACGAGAGAGGCCGCCACGAGCAGCCCACCGGCGCCCCACAAGAGGTTCGGGGCTCCGAGACGAACCGAGAGGCCGCGGGCGAAGATGCCCGCGATCATCCCGCCGATCGAGGAGCAAGCGGCCACCAGGGGCACGAGGCGCTTCCCCCGCCGGGCGGGGAACGACTCGGTCGACACGCTGACCGCCTCCGACGCGGCCACCGGCACCACGAGGAGCGCGGCGCAGCCCGCGTACACGAGCGCGGGCGACGACGCCCGCAGCACGAGCGCCAGCGCGCCCGTGATCAGGCCCACCGCGGCGAGCGCCGCTCCGCGCAGCGGGCCCGCGTGAAGGCGCCGCGCGACCCCGCCGTACCCGAGCGTGAGCACGACCCGTGCGATGGACGCGACCACGATGAACCCCGAGAGCTGCCCGAGGTCGAACGCCGTGACGAACACCGTGTCCGAGGCGATGACCGCCAGCACCTGCGCGGCCACGACGAGCAGGGCGACGACCATGGAGGGAGCCACGAGGCGCCCTTCCCCCGGCCGAACGTCGAAGACCCTCTGGAGCACGCCAGCGCCGGATCGTAGTCTAGGCGGCTGCCGCCCGTGGCCCGATCGAACCCGACGACGACCCGCACGCTGGTGTTGGGCGCCGTCGTGGCCGGGAGCCTCGCCGCGTCCTCAGGGATCGCGCGTGCGCAGGAGATGAGCATGGGCCCTCCGCGCGAGCCGCTCGTGATCACCCCGCGCGTGGGCATCGAGACGGGCTGGACGCGCTTCGACCTCAACGGCAACCGCGGCGACGCTTACGACGTGACGGCGCGCCTCGACGTCCGCGCGAGCCATACCGTGGGCCTTCGCCTCCTGCTGCCCGTGTACGCGATCGACCTCGACGGGCGCAGCACCCACGTCGGGATGGGCGACGCCGAGCTGCGGGTGCGCATACTCGTTCTCGACGACAACGACTGGCGCATGTACGTCGGCCTGGCCGACCAGCTGCCGACGGGGAACAACTCCATCGGCGTCGGCCAGGGAGGCTCGCAGCTGAGCCCCTTCGTCACCGCCGGCTGGAGGAGCGGTGGGCTCGTCCTCTACGGCACGCTCGCCGACGTGCTCGCGCTGCACTCGCAGGGCAATCCGCCGGCCTTCGACTACGTGGACCCGAGCAGCGATCACGAGGCGCGCTACTCGCTGGGCGCCATCTTCGACGCCTTCGGCCCCGTCTACGCGAACGCCGCCGTCTCGGGAATCACGGCGCTCACGCCGAGCGACGCGGGAAGCACCTTCGTCTACGGCGGCGTGGCCATCGGCCTGCTGCTCGGCGAGTACTGGAAGCTCGTGGCGAGCGCGCAGCTCCCGATCGCCGGCGAGCACCGGTTCGAGTCGAAAGTCGGACTGAACCTCTACTTCTACTTCTGATCCTCCCACTGCACCGCGAAGAGCTGGAGCGGCTGCTCCTTGCCCTTCACCGACGCGGCCGGCAGCGGCGAAAGGGGCCACGGGCTCTTGCGCAAGCGCGAGCGCGTCGCCTCGGTGACGACGATCTGCCCCGGCGCGGCCACGCCGCAGACGCGGCTCGCCACGTTGGTCGCGTCGCCGATGGTGGCGTACTGCAGGTACCGGTCCGATCCGATGTTGCCCGCCGCCACGCGCCCCGTGTTGATACCCACGTGGATGCGGAGGGTCGCCCGGCCGGCGGCGGCCCAGCGCGCGTTCAGGTCCGCGAGACCACGTTGCATCTCGACGGCCGCGCGCACCGCGTCGTCCACGTCGTCGGCGCCAGCGAAGGGCGCGCCCCAGACGGCCATGAGCGCGTCGCCGATGTACTTCTCCAGGGTGCCGCCGTTGCGAAAGACGACGTCGGCCATGTGCGGGAAGTAGTCGTTGAGCAGGTCGACGACCGCGCGCGGCTCCATCCGGGCCGACATCGCGGTGAAGTCGCTCACGTCGGCGAAGAGCGCGGTCACCTCGGTCTCGATGACGTCGAGCGACGCCCCGCCCGCCTCGGTCAGCTTCTTGATCGTCGCCGGCGCGAAGAAGCGGGTCAGCGTGCTGCGCACGACCGCCTCCTGCTCGACGCGCTTCCACAGCTGCGAGTTCTCGATGGCCACCGCCGCCTGCCCGGCGAACGCGCCGAGGAAGTCGAGGTCCTCGGGCGCGAACCGGTTGGGGGTCGTCAGGTTGTCCACGTAGAGCACGCCGAGCAGCCGGTCCTTCGTGCGGAGGGGCGCGCACATGGACGAGCAGATGGACTGCGCCAGGATCGACTCGGCCGCGCCGACGCGCGCGTCGAGCTTCGCGTCGGCGAAGAGAGCGGCCACGCCGTTGTCGCGCACCCAGCGCACGATGTGCTCGCTGTAGAAGCGGCCGGGCGCGCCGCCACGCGCCGCCTTGAGCACGCGCGGCACGAGCTCGCCCGCGTCGTCCGTCATGAGGAGCGCCACGCGGTCCACGTCCATGATGCGCAGCAGGAGATCGAGGATCTCGCGCAGCAGGTCGTCGAGCGCGTGCGGCGCGGACAGGAGCTGCGCCACCTTGAGCAGCACCTGCAGCCGATCCTGGGCGCGCGTCGCGGTGGCGGTGGAGGGCGGGCGCGCGCTGAGGATCTCCTCGATCGACAGCTGCGACGCGTCGCGCTTCGAGTCGGCGATGGTGCTCGGCACCCAGGCGGCGCCGCTCGACTTCGACCCGTCGCGGAGCTCGAGGGACACGTCGCCGCAGCGGATGGCGTCACCCGGGCGCACGTCGGCGCGCGTCACGCGCGAGCCGTTCACGAACGTGCCGTTCTTGCTGTCGAGATCGACGATGACGGTCCCCTTCCCGTCGAACTCGAGCCGCGCGTGCTGGCGCGAGAGGCTCTTGTGCAGCACGAACACGTCGTTGTCCTTGGTGCGCCCGATGGTGGTCGCTCCGACGCGCACCTCGACGGCGCGCTCGTCGTCCTGCCCCGGGTTCGCGACGAGCCGCAGCATCCTCCGGCGCCCTCGTCAGATCTGCGCGAAGCGGCCGCTCCGGAACGCCGCCTCGAGGAGCTGGTCGACGCGGACGAGGAGCTCCTTGGCGCGCGGGTCGGTCGACGACGCAAGGGCCGCCTTGATCTCGCTCAGGACCTTGAGCTGGCTGAAGAGCTGCACGTCGCTCAGTCCTCCCGCGCCGGTGAGCACCTGCCGCACACGGTCGATCTCGGCGCCGAGCGCCTCGATGCCCACCCCGGCGGCGCCCACACGCCGTGTCTCGGGGTGCTCGCGGTAGTGCGCCTCGAGCACGGGCGTCACGATGGCCTCGAGGATCTGCGCCTGGTCCTCGTTGTTCCAGACGTGCTTGAGCACGAAGAAGTCGCTGGCGTCGGGCTGCGCGCGTCCGTCGAGGTAAGCGCTGGCCGCGAAGAGCTTGAGGATCTTGACGACGCGCCGGTCGCTCAGGCTGACGCCCTCGGCGCGGATCTGGAAGCAGAGCCCCTTGTACTGCGAGAAGAAGTCCTCTCCGAAGCGCGTGCGCTGCAGCAGCCCTCGCTGCAGCTCCGAGAGCTCGCGCGCCGAGACGAGCGGCTGCACCGGCGCGTCGGTCATCTGCAGCACCTCGTGCTCCAGGCCCTTCTGCAGCAGGTCCTGGAAGTGGTACGCGTCGAGGTTGTCGTTGCGGATGCGCA
>CAZRBN010000083.1:1296-4153 GCA_964598355.1 uncultured Gammaproteobacteria bacterium | reverse complement strand
CCTCCACGATGTACGGGCCGCCGCCGGTGGAGGCGCGGGAGGAGAACAGCACGAAGCGCTCGGCGGTGAAGACCTTGCTGGGGAAATAGCCGCGTACCGAGAGATAGTCGGCGACGTCGCGGCTCGAGGCATCGTAGAGCCGGGCGAGCGTCACATGGGGCACGAATTTGCGTCCCTCCGGATCGAGGCCGAGGCGCTGCATCAGCCGTTCGAGCTCGGCCTGCAGCTCGATCAGGGGCCGGCTCGGCTGGATGTTGGCGACGACCGCGCGCGGTTTTTTCCCGCCGAAGCTCGAAAGCCCCTGCACCGTCACCTCAAAGGGTTTGCGGTCGATGCGGTTGAGCAGCATGGCGATCTCATTGGCGGAGACGCCGTCGATGTCGCCGATGAAGCGTAAGGTGACGTGGTAGTTTTCGGGATCGATCCAGCGAGCGCCGGGAAGGCCACCTCGTAAGTTGGAAAGCGTCTGACAGACGTCTTCAGGAATCTCCAGTCCAGTAAACAAACGCGGCATCGTCAGGACTCCCGATGCTTGAGGCTCGATCGAAAGTCCAAGAAAAAGCCCAGACCTCGACCTAACCTGACCACAAATCCCGGCGGCGAATCACCGATGAGGAATTTGTACCGTAGTTATATGACTCTGCGAAGCATGCCAGGTTAACGAACAGGTAAGTCCGTAGAATCCCTGTGTGGCGTGCTTGAGACTGCCTTAATTTCAACGGCCTTGCACACCGATCGTGCCGATAAATGCCTGCACGGTGGGCAAGATTTTTTGCACAACGATGTCGACCCCCTCCGCGGTCGGATGCATCCCATCCGCCTGGTTGAGTTTTGCATCCGCAGCAACGCCGTCGAGAAAAAACGGGTAGAGCGGCACGCCGAACGATTTCGCCAAATCGGGATAGATCGCGTCGAACTGCGACGCATAGTCGCTGCCGTAGTTCGGCGGCGCCAGCATGCCGCACAGCATCACCGCAATGCCGCGAGTCTTCAGGCGGCTGATGATATCGGCGAGGGCGGCGCGGGTGATCTTGGGATCGATCCCACGCAGCGCATCATTAGCACCGAGCTCGATAATGACGCCGTCGGTTCCATCGGGCACCGACCAATCGAGCCGGTCGCGTCCGCCCGACGCGGTATCCCCGGATACCCCGGCATTGCTGATCTCGACATCCAGCCCCTTGTCCTGCAAGGCTTTTTGCAGCCGGGCCGGGAACGCAGCCTGGCCCGGCAGGCCGAGGCCGGCGCTCAAGGAATCGCCCAAAACAACCAGCTTGATCGTCTTGGTCTCGCTGGTTGGCCCGGCCTGTGCCAACGCGGGTAGCGCCGTCATCATCGCGACCATCAACACGACTATGTGCAGGAAGTTCAGTCGCCGCCTCTCGACCCCGGCGGATGAAGTGCCATATGACCGAGCCATGGACAGTCGCATCGAACCCTCACACGCGTCCGGACATGCGCCGGACACCATTTCCATTTCCAACGTCAACCTCTCCCTCGGTACGGGCGCGGCACGCGTCCACATTCTGAAGGATATCAGCCTGCGCGTAGCATCGGGCGAGGCGCTCGGCCTGATCGGGCCGTCGGGCTCCGGAAAATCCACGCTGCTGATGGTGATGGCCGGGCTGGAGCGTCCCGACAGCGGAGAGGTGGTGGTGGGGGGCACGCCTTTCAATGCCCTCGACGAGGATGCGCTGGCGCGCTTTCGCGGCCGCAAGGTCGGCATCGTCTTCCAATCGTTTCACCTGATCCCGACCATGACCGCGCTGGAGAATGTCGCCGTGCCGCTCGAGCTTGCAGGCGTCGCTGATGCCGCGACGCGCGCTGCGCAGGAGCTCGCCTCCGTCGGGCTCGGTGACCGGCTGCATCATTATCCCACCCAGCTCTCCGGCGGCGAGCAGCAGCGCGTCGCATTGGCGCGGGCGCTGGCGCCGGATCCTGCGATCCTCGTTGCGGACGAGCCGACCGGCAATCTCGATGAGACCACCGGCAAGCAGATCGTCGATCTCATCTTCAACAAGCACGCCGAGCGCGGCATGACGCTGGTCTTGGTCACGCACGATCATTCGCTGGCCGAGCGCTGCGACCGCGTGGTGCGGCTGCGTTCGGGCCGGATCGATTCAACGACCGCGCGCGAAGCGATCGCATGAGCATCGCATCCGAACGCATCGATCTCGCGCCTGTGCGCGCCGGGCACGGCCGCACGGCGATGCTGCCGCTGCGCTATGCCTTGCGGGAATTGCGCGGGGGCTTGCGCGGCTTCTACGTCTTCATCGCCTGCATCGCGCTTGGCGTGTTCGCCATCGCCGGGGTCGGCTCGGTTGCCGCAAGCCTCACCGAGGGCCTCGCGCGTGAGGGGCGCACCTTGCTCGGCGGCGACGTGGCCTTTGTGCTGTTTCAGCGCGAGGCAAAACCCGCCGAGCTTGCCTTCCTGCGCTCGCGCGGCGAGGTATCGGCCGCGGCAACGCTGCGCGGCATGGCGAAAGCGGCCGACGGCAAGCTCGCGCTGGTGGAGATGAAGGCGGTCGACGGCTTCTATCCCACGCTGGGGAATTTGAGCCTTGCGCCCGCGCTGCCAATGGCCGACCTGCTTGCCAGGCGTGACGGCGCGTTTGGCGCGGCGGCCGATCCGACGCTGCTGGCGCGGCTTGACCTGAAGATCGGCGACAAGGTCACAATCGGCGACGCCACCTTCCAGATCCGCAGCGCCGTGGAGGCCGAGCCGGACAAGCTCGCCGGTGGTCTCGGCTTCGGCCCTCGTTTTCTGATCAGCATCGATGCGCTGCATGCGACCGGCCTCGTGCAACCCGGCAGCCTGGTGCGCTGGATCTACCGGGTGAAGCTGCCCGACAATGCG
>CAZRBN010000083.1:0-1286 GCA_964598355.1 uncultured Gammaproteobacteria bacterium | reverse complement strand
CTCGCTGATCGATGAAGCGCGCACCGCTGCGCCCGAAGCCGGCTGGGAAGTGCGCAGCCGCGGCAATGCCTCCCCGCAGCTCGAACGCACCATCAGCCGATTCACCCAGTTCCTCACGCTGGTGGGACTGGCTGCACTTCTGGTCGGCGGCGTCGGCGTGGCCAATGCCGTCAAAAGCCATGTCGATCGGCGGCTGGAGGTGATCGCGGCCTTAAAGGCACTCGGTGCCACGGGACGCGACGTGTTCGCGATCTATCTTGCGCAAGTTATGGTGCTCGCAAGCCTGGGTGCCGTGATCGGTCTTGCCGCCGGCGCCGCTCTGCCTTTTGCGATTGTCGGAGTGTTCGGCAAGCTGCTGCCTTTGCCGGTGGTGCCCGCGCTGCATCCGGACGAGCTTGCGCTGTCATTTGTTTACGGCCTGCTGACTGCGCTTGCATTCGGCCTGTGGCCGCTCGGCCGCGTGCATGACGTGCTGGTGGCGGCGCTGTTTCGCGACACTGTCAGCGCCGAATGGCGCCGCCCGCGGTTGTCCTATCTCGCGCTAATGGCGCTGGTGGTGGTGGCGCTCGTCGCAGTCGTGATCGGCCTTGCCTATGACAAGAAGATCGCCGCGGTGTTCGTGGCTGCTTCAGTGATCGTGTTCGCCGTGCTGCGCGGCATCGCCGCGGCGGTCATGGCGATTGCCGCGCGCTTGCCGCGGACGCGCTTTCCCATGCTGCGGCTCGCGATCTCCAACATCTACCGGCCGGGCGCGCTGACGCCTTCGGTGGTGCTGTCGCTGGGCCTGGGTCTCGCGGTGCTCGTCACCATCACCCAGATTGACGGCAATCTGCGCCGGCAGTTCCTCGCTTCGCTGCCGGAGCACGCGCCGTCCTTCTTCTTCATCGACATCCCCTCCAATGAGGCCGACCGCTTCAACGGCTTTCTGCAGAAGCTCGAGCCGCAAGCAAGCGTCGAGGATGTGCCGATGCTGCGCGGGCGGATCATCGCGGCGCGCGGCGTCAAGGCGGAGGAGCTCAATCCGACACCCGACGCCGAATGGGTGCTGCAGAGCGACCGCGGCCTGACCTATACCGGCGAGATCCCCAAGGGTTCCAAGATCGTGGAGGGCGAGTGGTGGGCTCCCGACTATAGCGGCCCGCCGCTGGTCTCGATCGAGAAAAAGATCGCGAACGGGCTTAAATTGAAGCTCGGCGATGAGATCGTGGTCAACGTGCTGGGCCGCGACATCTGCGCCCGCATCGGCAATATGCGCAACATCGACTGGCAGGGCCTCGGCATCAATT
>CAZRBN010000082.1:0-4311 GCA_964598355.1 uncultured Gammaproteobacteria bacterium | reverse complement strand
GTGACCCAAAACCGCGCGTGCCGTCCCGCGTACCGCCGGCACGACAGGAGAGACCGAAAAAGCTAGCCGCCCGTCTCGGCGCTGATGATGTCGCCGAACAGGTCCCACTTGCCCTTGGTGAAGCGCATCATCTTGAGCTGCTCGATCGGCGCGAAGTCGGTCGGGCTGGTCGAGACGGTGATGCCGGGGATCAGCGTATCAGGCGCAAAACCCTTCAGGCTCGCCGCCTGCTTCATGACGTTCTCGCGCGTGAGATCGTCGCCGCACTGCTTGAGCACATAGGCCGTCAGCTGCGCGGTCAGATAGCCGTAGATATTGAAGTTCGAATTCTTGTCGCCATCCGGATAGTACTTGGCCATGAAGTCGAAATATTTCTTCAGGCCGGCATCGTCCTTCATGGTCGGGTCCAGCGGATCCTTGCCATAGCCGACGCTGATCACGCCCTTCGACGCGTCAAGCCCTGCCGGCTGCATCACCGCGCCGACCGAGGTCGCGTTGATGTCGACGATGTGCACGGGGTGCCAGCCGAGCTCGAAATTCTTCTTGATCGCCTGCGCCGCGAATTTCGGCGTTGAGGCGCTGAAGAACAGGTCGGCGCCGGCATCCTTCAGCTTGAGGATCTGGGAGTCGATGGTCGGATCGGAGACCTCGTAGGAGGCTTCCGCCACGACCATGCTTGACGCCTTGTTGCCGAGGCCGGCCTTGATGCCGTTGAGATAGTCCTTACCGAGGTCGTCGTTCTGGTAGAGGATGCCGATCTTGGCGTTCGGATACTCCTTCAGAATGTACTGGCCATAGATCCGCCCCTCGACGAAATAGTTCGGGTTGAAGCCCATGGTCCAGGGAAAGTTCTTGGGATCGGTGAAGCGCGACGCGCCGGTGGCCGCAAACAGCTGCGGCACCTTCTTGGCGTTGAGATATTTCTGCACGGCCGCATTCGAAGGCGTGCCGATGATCTGGAAGGTCAAGAGCACCTCGTCTCTTTCGACCAGCTTGCGCACCTGCTCGACCGCCTTTGGCGGGCTGTAGGCGTCGTCATACTGGATCAAATTGATCTTGCGGCCGTTGATGCCGCCTTGGTCGTTGATCATCTTGAAATAGGCCGCCTGGGTCTTGCCGATTGAGGCATAGGCCGAGGCCGGGCCTGAGAACGGCACGGTCTGACCGATCTTGATCTCAGTGTCGCTCGCGCCGGTGTCGTATTTCTTTTGCGCGGTGGCCGATGATGCCGACACCGCGATCATCAGCGCAGCGCCCGTCGCCAGGCGGAATAAGTCTTTCCTCATTGCAAAGCGTTCCTCGTGTTGTGGTGTTGTTGTTTTGACTTTGGCCGTTGGTCTTTCCCTCCGGAAAGGGCGCCACGGTTGGGGTGGATTGTGGAGGAACGATTTCTGCAATGCAAGATGAGCTCATCAGGTCAGACTAACGAAGCATGTCGCGCGACGGCGGGCCGGTAACGCAAAACGGGTGGCGTGGGGGCCTTGGCCGCGCGCAAACTGGCGCTACCTTCAGGAGCAGAACCGGTGCTCGAGACATGCGAAACCCAGTGAAAATGACCGCCTCTCGCTCGTTCGGCCTTGACCGGCTGGACACGCCGATCGGCACGGCCCTGCTTGTCACTGACGCAGACGACCTGCTGTGCGCGCTGGATTGGGATGATTACGAGCCGCGCATGCGCGAGCTGCTGCGGCTGCAGCATGGCGCGTTCGACCTGAAGCCGAAGCGCGCGCCGCAGAGTATCCGATCGGCGCTGTCAGCCTATTTCAATGGCGAGCTCGCAGCCTTGCGCGCGATCAAGACGCGCCTCGGCGGCACGCCGTTCCAGCGCAAGGTCTGGACCGCGCTTGCCGACATCCCGCCCGGCACGACCATGAGCTACGGCGCGCTCGCCGCCCGGCTGGGTGCGCCCAAAGCGATGCGGGCGGTCGGCCACGCCAACGGCGCCAACCCACTCAGCGTCGTCATCCCCTGCCACCGCGTGATCGGCGCCGACGGCTCGCTGGTGAAATACGGCGGCGGCCTGCACCGCAAGCGCTGGCTGCTGGAGCATGAAGGCGTGGTTCTGAAGGAGGCGATGGCAGCGGTTTAGACCGTGATCCGGAGGCAAAGAGAGATCATGATTCAATTCCATCGATCGGATCATGATCTAGAGACGCCGGGGCCGCGCCATCGTCCGCAGCGGCACATGCCTAGCAACGCTAAGCGAGACAACGCTCGGCTCGATGTGGTCGTGGCGTTCTGCCCCGGCCACGTTGTCGCGCCTCATGCTGCGGAATTGGCCGCGGCCTTTCGCCTCAACATAGCCCATGTTGCGAAGAGTATTCCTTCCGCCGAGGAGGCGCAGGCCGCGCAGAGCAGAAAGGCTTGCAGCGCAAGAAGACCACGGGGGGAATGTTCGACCAATAAGCGTACCAGAGGCTGGTCATGAAAGTTCTGTAGGTTTATCGCCACGAACATTCCGATCAGCCCTAGGAATACGAACGAAACCAAAATTCCGCTAATCGTCCAGCTTCTCCTTAGCAAGTCGGAGTACTTGTCAAGGCTCGGGAGGGCCACCGCTCCACTCACGACCCTCAAGATGGCTATCGCAAGTGCAATCCAAAAGAACATCTCGAGCAGCTCGAAATCAAAGGGATTGAGCTGACCAGTCATCTTGCTTTTGCAGGCGGCAATATCAAAAGCATTCAGCAGGTAACGGCAGTTCAGCAGGAAGTCATATTGCCTCTGGATGAATGACACGTGCTGGAGTGATACCACGCCAAGCCCGAGGGCTTTCCAAAACCGGAAAAGCTGCTGGCCAAAAATAAGCGCGATAGCGGCAGCAAACGGCAAGGTTACCAGAGCGCGAGCTAGTCCCCCGACTCCGCGAAGGGCGGCCGGCATTAGGTTTTCAAAAAGCCGCGCGACCATTGCTACGGTCTCCTCGCATGCAAGCCATCCGGATTGCAACTTCAGCGATAGCGGGGCGACTGTACTCTGACCAAAATTAATAGATTCTTGCGGCGTTCGACTCCGCCGCTGGCCCCGGGTGGCGGTTCAGGGATGTCTGCAATTCCGCCGCTGTCGGTGATAAGGAGAGGAGAGGGTGACGCGCTCTTCACCAAGATCAAAGCGATCAATGATAGTGCGGTGGCCCAGGCGCGCCTGCGCGTAAGCGCCGATTTCGTTTGCAAAATCAACCTGATCCGGCCTTCGCGATAATCCGCCGCACCTCGTCGCCCTTGCAATTTCCGTAAATCAGAACCATTCTTCCGCCCATCCTGCCTCGCTTGCAGAGGGACGGATCGCGGTCGTCACGAGACGTGAGGCGGGGATGCGGTGGACGTGGAGGTGCCTGTTGACGAGCGGCACCGAGGCGGACGGCGAAATCGTGTGGTTCTGGCGCCCCAAAGGTCTGGCGCTAAGTCGCGATGATGCTTGCGCATCACGCAGGCGACGGTGGCAAACGACAAGGTTCACCGGGAAGAGCGCGTATAAGCCGTAAAACCACTGCGCAGGGAAGGCCGGTGTGATCACCGCCTGTACCTGTGGACTCGCGCTTTTGCGCAAATTTTTTGCGCGAGCGCCCCGGGTGCAGCGGCCACCCGGTCTTCCCTGCGCCCTCTCGTTTCCGAGAGGGTGATCAATCCAGCAAAGCTCGGGCGAATTCCGTCGCGAGAGTGCGGAGGCATGTTCTCTCCCCCGTCATTGCGAGGAGCCAACGGGGTCCGCGCAAGGCGCGGCCCGATGACAGGCTCCGCGACGCGGCGATCCAGAGCCACGCCCACGACTCTGGATTGCCTCCACCTACGCGCAAGTGCGCTTCGGCGGACACGGTCGTCGCTGCGCTCCTCGCAATGACGGCGGAGTGCTGTTTGAAAATCGAATCCGCATCACGACCGGCGAGACTCCTCGCCGGATGGGAGCAAGTCCGCTCACGCCGCTGGCTTCGCTACCGCCTCGTCGTTCGACAACAGGTGCAAGAGCGCGCTGCGGATGGCGGCCTGCCGCGTTGGCGCGGTGATCTGGGCGCCCAGGAGGTCCGTGACATAGAACACGTCGCGGGCGCGTTCGCCGAAGGTCGCGACGTGGGCGGAGGCGATGTTGAGGTTGAGCTTCGAGAGCGTGGTGGTCAGCTGGTACAAAAGGCCAGGCCGGTCGAGGCCGGAGACCTCGATGACGGTGTAAAGCTCCGACCATTGATTGTTGATGGCAACTTCCGGCTCGACCACGAAGGCCTTGTTGAGCCTGGCGCGGCTCGAACGCCGCGCCACCGCGTCGGGCAGCCGCAGCTTGCCTTCAAGGACGTCCTCGATCATCTCGCCGATACGG
>CAZRBN010000081.1:0-4419 GCA_964598355.1 uncultured Gammaproteobacteria bacterium | reverse complement strand
GCGACATGGTGCAGACGCTGCGCGCCCGGCTGGCGGATCTCACCGAGACCGCGCCACGTACACCGAGTCACGGCCGGGCGCGCAGGCCATAGGTGACGTTGCCCCGCATAGATGACGTTTTCGCGCATAGATGACGGTGCGCGTGCGGCCATCCTTCGAGACGGCCGAGCTTCGCTCGGGCTCCTCAGAATGAGGGCTGAGATTGCGCAAGCGGCGAAAGAGCAGCAACCTGGGCCCTCATCCTGAGGAGCACGCGCTTGCGCGTGCGTCTCGAAGGATGGCCACAAGCATAGATGACGCCGTTCGCATAGATTCCATAGATGACAGCGCGTAGCCCGGATGCAAGGACGCCGCCCTCGCGCAGCGGCCCGCAATCCGGGGGCCGCCGGACCACAAACGCT
This sequence comes from uncultured Gammaproteobacteria bacterium, assembly GCA_964598355.1. Taxonomy (GTDB): domain Bacteria; phylum Patescibacteriota; class Microgenomatia; order Levybacterales; family UBA12049; genus DASQJJ01. Next base: position 4,018 of record CAZRBN010000081.1, on the reverse strand, counting down.
TGCCGCGTGATTTGATGAAAAGTCACGACCCCGGTTTTCGCTGCGCTCATCGGGGCTACGGCGCTGACGCATAGATGACGTTCGCATAGATGACATACATGACACAGCATAGCCGGGATTGCGGCGGCCAAGCCACGAACGTTCGCCGCGAGATTCGGTCAAAAGGCCCGATCCCGGATGTCGCCTCGCCCATCCGGGCTTCAATCTGATTCCCTTATCAAACAGCCCGACGCAAAGTTGCGTCATCGCCCCGGCGCATATTGAGTGCCAGGTCACCTTTCATTCCCTTACTTTACGTTCCACTTCCTAAGTCAGGGGCCGCATTCCAGCTCCAGGTTCGTTACCGCGAAGCGCTCCGACGAAACCCCGCGCTTGATATATTTTGTTATAATTCCGTCAAGTCGTTCAGTTCGGCGAGCAGCGCCTTCGCCTCCTTCAGATCGGCAGTGTCGAAGCCTTCGGTGAACCAGGCGTGGATCGGCGCGAGCAGTTCGCGAGCGTGCTGCCGCTTCCCTTGAGAACGCCAGAGCTGCGCCAAGCTCATGGCCGCACGCAGTTCCCAGGACTTTGCCTGCTGCTGGCGCGCAACCGCGAGCGCTCGCTCGAAACAGGCTTCCGCTTTTGCTGCATCCGGCTCGGGCGACATCAACGCGATTTCGCCGGCGATGCGATGGACCTCCGCTTCGCACCATTTTTCCTTGGCTGTTTGCACGGCCGTCATCGCTTCGCCGATGTAGCGCCAAGCATCATCGCATTGGCCGAGTTCCGCATAAGCTCTCGCCAAATATGAAAGCCACTCCGGCATCCGAAATGTTGCTCCCGTCGTCCGCCAGGCGGCAATCCCGGAGATCAACATCTCGATTGCGTCCGAGGCCTGCCCTTTCAGGGTCAACGCGCAGCCTTTCTCCATCAGGGCAAGCGCCTTCCAATACGCAGAGCCCTTTTCTTCTGCCAGCGTGAACAGCTCTTCGGCGCGTCCGATTGCCTGCGTGTGGTCGCGGCACCGAAAAAAGATCGACCCCGCATAAGCCAAAGCAAGCATCAGCGTGGCGGCCTGACCGATCTCTCGTGCGGTCTTGAGCGCGTGGTCCATGTCCAGGCGCGCGGCGTCGGGATAGCCAAGAACCCAAAGAGCCTGTGAGCGATAGGATAAGGCCGCCACTCCAACGTCTTGGCCAAATTGCGTCGCCAGCGGACGATGCTCAGCGGGATCGTAAAGTGCGACCGCCTGGTCCAAGTGTGCGCGGCCACCCGCGATGTCTCCGGTCAACAACAAGGAATTTCCCATGAGGCGATGCCCATTCAAAATTGGGACTGTCGCCCTTTGCTTCTCAGCGAGCGCCAGAAACTGCGCCGCGAGATCCCGACAGACATCGCCGTCAAAAGCCACGAAATTCCTGACCCAGAAGGCGTAAAGAACCGAGAACAACAGCAACGGATCTTCGGAAGGCTCTCCGAGCGCTTCGGCTTGCTCGATCAGCAAACGCGCCTGCTCTGCTGCCGCCTTGGTTTCCGGGGCTGCATACCCTTTGACATGGATGAGCGGGGTGATGAGCGCCACCTGAAGCTTGATCTGCTCGCGCCGCAACGCGGGCGTACCGGGTAAAGTCGCGATCTGCTCGAGCGCCCGCGTGAACTGGGTCGCGGCTTCGGCCAGCGCCGAGCGGTCGAGCGACCACTGCCCCGCCTTGCCCCACAGGCCCGCGGCCTTCTCGATCAGCCCGGCCTCGGTGCAGTGATGCGCCAGGATTTCCGGCCGGCTCTCGGCAGTTTCGGCAACTTGATCCTCGATAGCTTCGGCGATCCGGGCGTGAAGCGCGCGTCGCGGCTCGCGCAGCAAGGTGCCATAGGCCGCATCCTGCACCAGCGCATGCTTGAACAGGTAGCTTGCCTGCGGCGGCACCCCCTGCCGGGACAGCAAGCCGGCCTGAACGAGACGCTCGAACGCCCAACCCAGCTCCGCCTCGGACTTGTGCGCCACCGAAGTCAGCAGCGCGTGGGAAAACTCTCGGCCGATCGCCGACCCGATCTGGGCCACCTCCTTGGCGCCGCCGAGCCGATCGAGCCGCGCCATCAGCGAAGCATGCAAGCTTGCCGGGACCGCGTGCGCCGAGGCCGGAACGGCGGCAGCAATCTGAATCGCTTCGAGTTCGCCCCTGGCCTCCAACACGGCCTTCGTCATCTCTTCCACGAACAAGGGGATGCCGTCGGTGCGCTCGACGATGTCCTTTCTGACGTCGGAAGGCAGTAGCTTGGCGCCGGCGACGCGGTCGATCAGGGTGACGACCTCGGAAGGTTTCAGCCGATTGAGCGCCAGCGCTGTGACCTGTGGCTGTCCGATCCAGGGCGTCTCGAACTCCCACCGAAACGTCACGATCATCAGCACGGGAAGGGTCGCGACCCGGTCTACAGTGCGGCCGAACGCTTCCAGGCTTGTGGGATCGCCCCAGTGCGCATCCTCCAAGATCATGAGCACGGGGCCCGCGCCCGCCAAGGTCTCCAGTTGTACGTCGAGAGCCTCCAGAGTTTTCTGCCGGCGCTGTTCGGGAGCAAGCTCCTGCGCGGGGTAGCGTCCGTCGTTACGCAGCGACAACATCTCGGCCAGGAGCGCCGCGTCCTGCCTGCTCGTCGAGGTCCGCGCGAGCAGCGCATCGAGCTTATCGAGCTTTGCTCGCGGCGTGTCGCCGTGCGCAAATCCAGCGGCACGTTCGAGTTGCCCGATGATCGGATAAAAAGCGCTGTCCGTGTGCTGGGGCGAGCAGAAATAGCGTAACCGCATGTGTGGTTCGGCCGCGATGCCCGCCATCAGCGCAGCAGCGAGCCTGGACTTGCCGATGCCGGCCTCACCGGATAGCAGCACGACGTGACCTTCGCCGGTCTTGGCTCGCGCCCAGTGCCGCAGCAGCAGCTCAAGCTCTTCGTCCCGTCCGACGAGGGCCGTCAAGGCGCCGGGATGCATTGCCTCGAACCGGCTCTCGACCGAACTGGCCCGCAGCACCGCAAACGCGCTCGTCGACCCGGCGATCCCCTTGAGCTCCTGTGGCCCGAGGTCCCGCAGGTCGAACAGATTGCCGAGGAGCCGGCGCGTGGTCTCGCCAATGACGACCGTGTTCGGTTCGGCGATGCCCTGCAGGCGCGCCGCGAGATTCGGCGTCTCGCCGACGATATCGTGCTCCTGCGCTTCGCCGGACCCGACGAGATCGCCAACCACCACCATCCCGGTAGCAATGCCGATCCGCACCTGGAGCGGCTCAGGGGCCGTGAGCGCAGCAACCGCGTCGATCACCGCAAGGCCGGCTCGAACCGCATGCTCAACGTTGTCCTCATGCGCTGCCGGATAGCCGAAATAGATGAGTACGCCATCGCCCATAAATCTGGCGGCGAAGCCGCCGAAGCCGCGCACGGTTCGGGCGACGCACCTTTGATAGGCCGAAATGACCTCACGCAGGTCCTCTGGGTCCATCCGTCCGGAAAGCGCCGTTGAACCGACCAGGTCCGAGAACATCACCGTGACTTGGCGACGCTCCGCAGTATCGGTGGCGGCTTGCTCCGTCGCCACAGGAGCGTCGGACAGCGGTGTTGGCGGGCGCACTTCAGCGCGCAGGGCGGCTATGGCGTCGAGCAGCTTGCGGCGATCTCCGACAAATCCGACACCAAGATCTTTCAAATCGTCAGCTGTCAGACGCGGCAGGACCGTGTCGTCGATCTTGTTCTCGCGGAATGAGGCCTCGTATTGTTCAAGGCCAAGCCTCCGCAGCCAACCTCCGACGTCCATGGCGCGGTTCGTCTGTCAGCCCCCGGGGCCGTCCGTCATGATGTAGCCCGTCAGGTCGCCCACGTTGTGCTGCAAATCCCGGATGATGTCCTTGACGACGTCTCCGATCGAGATCACCCCCACGACCTTGCCCGCGTCTAGCACTGGCAGATGGCGAAAACCGCGCTCAGCCATCAATGCCATGCAGCCCTCCAGCTGATCGTCTGGCTTGACCGTCACCGGGTTAGCCGTCATCACTTGGCC
>CAZRBN010000080.1:0-4543 GCA_964598355.1 uncultured Gammaproteobacteria bacterium | reverse complement strand
GACAGCGCCTGGCTGTTGGCCGCTTCCTCGTTGGTGTCGGCCAGCGTCAGGTTGGCCGACCCGGTCTGCAGCACGTTGATGATGTTCTTGTTGAAGTCCTGGCGGATCTGCACCACCGACAGGTTCGATCCCAGCGACGAGGCTTCCGTTCGCAGCGTGCTCGAAGCCGCGTTGAGCTTGTTGATGACGTTCTGGGCCGACACGCCATCGAGGAAATCGGTTCCTGCAGTCAGCGAGGCGAGGCCCAGACCGTTGGCATCGAACGTCACGCCATTGATGTTGAGGAACGACTTGCCGCTCTCATCGAACACCAGCTTGAGGCTGTCACCACTCAGGAGGTTGACGCCGTTGAACGAGGCGTCCTGGGCGGTCGTCGTGATCTGCTGGATGATAACGTTGTACTGCGCGACGAATGTGTTACGGGACGCTTGCGAGATGGGATCAGGCACCGCAGGACTGACGGCGCCAACCGTGGCGCCGCTCGTCGCCGTAATATCGACGCCCTCACCTGCCGGCGCGGTACCCAGTTTGGTAATGGTCTGGCTCGCGGCATCATTTGTCGAGGTGAAGGTCAGCGTGTCCGCCGCAGTTGCCGACAGCGTCGCCGCCACTTGGACACCGTTATTCGACAGGACGCTGTTCAACTGATCGAGAGTGTTGACGGTCGCCGTACCCGGGCCCGTCGAATAAGGCGAACCGATGGTGATGGCGAGCGTGCCGGTTGATGTCTTGAAGGAGAGAACGGCGCCGGCGAGCTTGCCGGCATTGAGGTTGGAAATGCTGGCGGTGCCGGCGCCCGCGCCACTGCCGGTCACGTCGACGCTGGCCTTCGGCGTGTAGCCGACCGGAGCCTGCAGAACCTGGGTTGCAATCGATTTCGCGGTATCGACCAGGCTCGACAGCGAGGTGATGCCGGTGTTGGCCGCTTGAAGGATCTGTACGCCGTTGCCGATGCTGTCGAGCAGGTTGCCGATGTCGCTGGCGCGGGCATCGAGCCCCTGCGCGGTGAAATAGTTGGTCGGATTGTCGAGCGCCGAATTCACCTTCTTGCCGGTCGCCAGGTGTTCCTGGGTCGTGGCTAGCAGGTTGGCTGTCTGCTGAAGTGAGAGCAGGTTCTGGCGAACCGCGGCCGAGAGAACGACATTGGACATTGGCGATGTTCCTTCAAAGACTACAATGCCAAATATTGAATCGGCTCTCGCCGATCGGGGAACTTGGCTTGGGAACAGGTGTAGAGCGTTTCCTTTAAATTAAGGTTAATCGGCGCTTAAGGGACAAGGTAAACCGAACGTTAATGACCATCACGCGCGCGCTCGGAAGGCGCCAAGACGTTCGATGGCTCCCGCCCTCTCTTCGTTGCCGTCGGGGCGCCTCGGGCCCGACGAACCGGCCCAAGGCGCCCGTCGCGTTTACCGCTCGTTAACCATGATCGTAAAGGATTACGATCGAGGGGGCAGAGCACCGTCGCGCGCCGCGCATTATGGACTGCCGCTCCAGCAGATCGCCGGCGTCAAAGCGGCAACGGAGGACAGAATGGCTCTGAAGGTCGAACTCAAGCCGCATGAACGAATCATCATCGGCTCCTGCGTGATCACCAATACCGACCAGCGCGCGCGCCTCCTGATCGAGGGCGAGAACGTGCCAATCCTGCGCGAGAAGGACATCCTGACGCCGGAAATCGCCGACACGCCCGCCAAGCTGATCTACCTGGCGGTTCAGCTGATGTACATTTCACCGCAACAGAACAACCACGGCACCTATTTCAACCTGCTGCGTGATTTCGTCACCGCAGTGCCGAACGCCTGGCCGATCATCGAGGGCATCAACAACCACATCCTGAACGGGGAGCTCTATCTGGCGCTGAAGCAGGCCAGGAAGCTCATCGCCTACGAACGGGAACTGCTCGAACAGATCGAGGCGATGAACGTGGACAAGCCGGACGTTTCCTCGGCCGCCTGACTAAAGCGCGACGAGATTCGGGCGACTCGTCACCGCGCCCGCGTCTGCACGCGCCCTCCTTGAGCAAAACCTTCAGAGCGCGAGGGGCGGTGCGTCGATCGTCGGCAGCTGATCGCGACGGCTCGCGCGCTGCGCTCCGAATTCAAGGACCGCGGCGATGAGCGCATCGATATCGCAGACATCGGTGCGGTGGTTGACGATCGCCGCGCGAATTGCGAGCTGGCCGTCGAGAATCGTGGTTGAAGGCGCCGCGATGCCTGACTCCTGGACGTCCACGACAATCGCGCCATTCACCCGGTCGGCATCCTCGCAGACGTAGCGGAAGCAGACGATATTGAGATTGACCGGCGCGAGCAATTCGAGCCGCGGCTCGGCCTGGATGCGCGCTTCCAGATATCCGGCGAGCGCGCAGGATCGCGTGATGATCGCGCCAAGCTTCTCGGTGCCGTAGGTCTTCAAGGTGAACCAGGTCTTCAACGCACGAAAGCCGCGCGACAGATCGGGGCCGAGATCGCACGGCCATGACGATCCAGCGGCCAGGCCCCTCGTCTCCCGTCGCAGATAGGCCGCAGGCTGAGCGAAGGCATCGCGATGACGCTCGCCGTCACGGACGAGCAGAAAGCCGGCGTCATATGGCACCTGCCCCCATTTGTGAAAATCGAGCGCGATTGAATCCGCCCGCTCGATGCCGGCGAGCAGCGGCGCCAGCGCCGGCGAAAGCACACCGAGCGCACCGAAGGCGCCGTCGACGTGGAACCAGATTCCCTCCTCGGCGCAGAGCGCGGCCAATTCGCCAAGCTCATCGATCGCCCCGATGTCGACCGTGCCGGCGGAGCCGACCACCAGGAACGGTGTGAGGCCGATCTCGCGATCGCGGGCGATCTGTGCGCGGAGCGCGCTGACGTCGATCCGGTGCGAGCGGTCGACCCCGATGCAGCGCAGTGCGTCGCTGCCGAAGCCGGCGATGTCCATGGCCTTGCTGATGCAGCCATGTGCCGCCTTTGACGTATAGGCGGTGAGAAGCGCGCCGTCATTGCCGATGCCGTGCTGCCGGGCGGACTTGCCGAGCGCGGCCGTCCGCGCCACCAAGACCGCCATCAGATTCGCCATCGACGTGCCGGTCACGAAAATGCCGCTGGCGGTCGCGGGAAAGGCGAACATCTCGCGCATCCATTGCACGACCTGCCGCTCCACCTCGATTGGAATGTGATCGCGGCCGCCGAGATTGGCGTTGAGCCCGGCGGCAAGCATTTCGGCCAGCATGCCGACCGCAGAGCCGCCGCCGTGGACCCAGCCCATGAAGCCAGGATGGACATTGCCGGTCGCATAGGGGACGACAAAGTCGGCGAAGCTGCGATAGACCTCACCCAGATCGGAGGGCTGGCGCGGCAAATGCTCGCGGAAGCGCGTCCGCACCGCATCCGGGATCGGCTGCCACACGGGGCGGTCGCGGATCGATGCGACGTAATCGATCATGTCATTGAGCATGCGATGCGCTTGCGCGCGGAGCTCGTCCCAGTTTTCCGGATCGAGCGTCTCGCTGGCCTCGGGGCGAAGCGGCGTGTCCCTCAACATCCTGGTCATGCTGCGCGCTCCCGCTCGCTCGCGACCCGCCGGGTCAGCATCGCGGCAAAGGCTTCGAATATCTTGTGCATCTGCGGCGGCTTGTAGGGGAACACGGACGGCGGATCCATGTTATGCACGACGGCGGTGTTGTCCGCCTCGAAGATCAGCAGCGATCCATCCCTGGTCTCGCCGCAATCGATGATGAAGTAGTCGAGGCCGACGCGCCTTGCGACATCCGACAGCGCCGATTGGTGCCGGCGCCCAAAGCCGATGTCGAAGGTGCGCATGAAGGTCTCCTCCTCCAGGCGCTTGGCGACGCTCGCCGACATCCCCGCGTTGAGATACCAGATGTCCCAGCGGTCGGCGATCGCCATGTGGCAGGCATAGGGGCGCCCATCGACAAAGACCACGCGATACTTGCGGAACAGACCGTCCTCGCTCGCATAGTCCACGAAGCGCGCGATGAAGAACGCCTGCTCCTCGCGGCCATCGAGATAAAGCTTCAACGCGGCAGCATCGTCGATCTTGGCGAGACCAACGCCGGCATGCGATCCGCGCGGCCGAATGATCAGAGGAAAGGCGAGCTCCGGCGCAAGGTCGGCGAGCGCGGCAGGCGATTGCGCGGCATGCAGCAATTGGGCGCGATCGGCCTCGACGGTTGCGGGAATGACGAGACTCTCGATCCCGCTGAGCAGCCGGTGCAGCTTGTCGCGGTCGAGATTGCCGACGCGCTCCGGCGGGTTAAGCAGCGGCCGCGGCCAGCGCGCCGCTACGGAATCGATCTTGCGCAGCGCCTCACGGCAGTCCTCGGAATCGGACGCGATCACGATCGCGATGTCATGCTCCGGCAGCGGCACCGGCAGCTCGGCCTCCGGAATGACGTAGAGAACCATGAGCTCGATGCCGCTCTCCTCCAGCAGAAACTCGATCGGCGTGTTGCTGCCCATGTCGGTCGCGGCCGCAAGCGCCAGCACCCGCAGCTGCGGCAATTTCGATACACAGGGCGCGCGGAACAATT
>CAZRBN010000079.1:0-4652 GCA_964598355.1 uncultured Gammaproteobacteria bacterium | reverse complement strand
ATCAGCGGCGGCAACATCGACACCGACCGCTTCATTCACCTGATGATGCAGTAAAAATACACGAAAAATCAGCAAGACTTTATCCTTCGGAAGCGATGGGTAAGTGTGGCCCAATGTACCCAATCACTAACTTGCCGTCGATTTTCTCTTCCAAAAAGTGAATTCGCCATTCTTGCGGCGTAAGTCGGGCATGCGGCACGAATCGTCTCACTAAGCCGTCAGGGCACACAAAGTCGCGAAAGCCTCCGTACTGATTTAGTGTCCTTTCACTCTCGGGAGAAACGCGAAATGGAAGAGCGTCACGAGGAAATGGGCCGCTGGTCCATTCGTTGGCCACTTTATTCAACGCAGCGAGCTTTCGAGCTATGTGGTGCAATAGCGGGTTGTTAGTGCCAATTTGAGCCACAGTATCCTGGACTGCGTCGCAGAATTGAAGGTCTGGAAAAAGTGCCTCTCGCCTTTCCCACAGCTCGCTGCCGTCATGAATCGATTCGAACACCGCTTCATTTAGTAGCGTGCTTGGCGCGCATACGATTGGCGCCTCAATTCGCGCAGACACGGGCGGCACATAATTAATTTCTTCGTCGTCCACTTCGGCGGAATGAACTTGGCCTTCGGCGACAAATCGGTCTGATGTTCTTCCGCCGCATTGATGAAAAATCTGAATTTCCGGCAAGCGGTCAAGGCAATTCGCGACAAGGAGAATTCCTATCATTCGCGTCGTGTCCATGCTTAGGGCCGCACATGCGACTTCCTCATGCCTAATATCTGGATCAATATATTGCAGGTCGTAAAGTACGTCCGTGACGCCCACCAAACCCTCGACTGTTCCAGCTCGATCAAATAACGTGTTAGCGGCGGTTATGACATCCAAAGCGGAAACTCGTGAGATGCCTAGTTCCGAAAGCCGCGCTTCGACGTGATGATGCTGTGGGTACGCATTACATTGCCATAGCGCCGATAATAGTCCGGCTGAAATTCGCACGTCGAGCAGTTCATTCAGGACGAGATCGGATAAGGCCGCAAGAGTGTCCGTGTAGACCTCAATGCGAGCTGGATCGAACGTTTGCTCCCACGCGAGCGAGCAAAAAGAAACAATAAGCGCCACTTGCTTCTACCTAGCGGTCTGTTTGCCCAATGCGCTTTACTGCCGAAGCCCTCAGTATCTCTTGGGACTCCAGCTGCGATTGATCAAAAAAGCCTCTAGGCCACCTTTGAATCGCTCCGAATTCATTTATGGTAATAGGTCTGAACTCACTCGTGCCATTTTGTTTTTCAACGAAATAGACCTGAGTGTTGTCGAGTATTGACCTATTTTCAGACTCAGCAATGCGAAGCCTCACTCTATTAATCAAATGCTCGCTATGGGTTTCAACTATGCATTGCTGTTTACTTCGGGAGATCGAAATTAAGAAATCCGCAAGCAACGCCTGAGTGCGCGGATGAAGATGCAGCTCCGGCTGCTCCAAAATGATCGTAGCCCCTTCTTCCGCCAGCAAGCATAGAACAACAATAGGCAACAATTGGCTTACACCCACACCAACCTGCGTCAGGTCATGTGCGGTGTCGCGTTCGCTGGTTCTTACAAGCAGCTCATAGCCGAGGCTACCCCTGTCCTCTACTGACAGGTCTTCGAGCATGTCCATGTAGCTGAGCCAATCAACGACGGCGTCGTACAACGTCGCCGGGATTTGTACCGGATCGGGGTCGAAGGCGTTTTGGCTTGGGATGTAATTGATCTGATCGTCGCGATAGAAATGAAGTGTTGCAGCGGTGTACTCGCCGCGGAGACCCACGTTTACTGACGTTCCGCCGGCGAAACCCGAAACGGCGTGTACTGCTCGTGGCTCATCGCGGAGGGGACCCAGATAATAAAGGCGTTGTGGGAAGTCAGTAATCTGTTCGACTAGATTCTCTAAAGGCAAGGGCAGCGAAAGAGCCGTCTCGGAGACCTGATTTGGACCATCGCTTCGGATCTGGTTTGCTATGGTGTCCAACGTGGACCGCAGTTTCTTTGAGAACTCGTCCCTCTGGGACCCGAATAGTCGGCGTACGCGACGGCGCCATTCCTCAATGGTCATCGACGCCGCTTCACCAGACATCATTTCGGGCCCGAAGACCCGCGTTAGGTTTGTTTCCGAGACCTCTAGCTTACTAAGCTCGTTAATCAGCAAAAGCCAGATATGGTTCGGAATTGGCTGATTCCGGAGCGGATAACGGCCAAAACCTCTCAGGGATCGCGGAACTCTTGGTAGTAATCTAAGTGGCTCGGTAATGGCTTCAGCTAGAAGGTCCGAGTAAATTTGCCATGGGTTTACCTTGACTCGAATTGCGCTAGGTAAGAAGTGCGATACCTGTGCTCCTTGAATCTCGCAGCCGGGCGCCTCGGAATTTACATCATCAACTGAATTCCGATCTAGATCTACTTGGAACGTGCTCGAGGTATTCGCGCGAATCGTCATGTACGGGGCCTCGCCAGCACCTTCAGGAACATCCGTTGCTTTTATCTCGCTCGTTAGTAGTTTTGGGCGGAACTCTTGGCGACTCGCAGTGTCGGACACGCTGTCTAAGCCGAACTCAAATTCACAGCATACGCTTCCGGCAGTGGCGCGTTGGTACGCTTTAGGGTCGAGAACCGCTTCCTCGGTCAGCTCTTCCGATCGAAGTTGAAAGCCAAGGCAAATGCTATTTTCAAGAGTCCCGGTCGATTTGATATCGCTAAACTTTCCTAACTTTACGAGGTCACCGTTAAGGACCACCGGCAATTGAGGGAGCGAACTGGAAATAGTTTGAGCAACCATCAAAATGGATTGGATTACGCTACTCTTTCCGCTACTATTTGTTCCGGCGAGAATAGTCAGCGGAGCAAACCTCAAGTCCACGGAATTTGTCACTGATTTAAATCGGCTAATAGACCAACGTTCAATCATTAGTGCCTCTGTGTTCACAGATCAGGTTATTTTTTACGATTGTAGTGGACCCGAGACTTCATCGCTCCACCGCTGGAGCGTGCTGTGTAGTGCACATATTAGCTTGCCTTATGAGGGTCCTTTTGCCGATCACCGATGGAGAATGGGCCGACGTATTATCAGGCTCCCCGCAATCAGTAAGCTCCGTACGTGGGCCATAAGGCTCACTTTGCAAAATACAAGCCTCGGCGGCGAAAAGTCACATTAATCTCTCGCAGGGCGATTTCAGTCCATGACGCGTTTTGTTGCAACCGACGACTCTGTGCTCAGCGCGATCAACATCACGCCGTTCACCGACGTACTGTTGGTCTTGCTCGTTATCTTCATGATCCTCGCTGCGCTCGTAATTCCGCCCCGCTTTAAGAAGCAACTCGAAAATCCGAGCTCAAAGCCGATTCACGATCGTCACGTTGAGAGCCTTAAGGTAACGATCCGAAAGGACGGCGCAATCTTCATCGGCTCGCAGCGCATCGACGCGCCCGACTTGTATTCCACGCTCGCTAACGACTTACGCCGCAATCCGCGCCGCGGAATCGAACTCATAGAAGGTTCAAAGGCACCCTACGGGCTCGCCATTCGCGTACTCGACGCTGCAAGGGCCGCAGGTACAACGAACGTTTCGCTTGTCACGGAATAGCGTGCAGCCGGCAGCGTTATGCATGGCGCTATCGATCGCGATATTCTCCGCGTGTGCACCCAAGCACACGAACGAATGGACATTCGACGCCGAGCGCGATGCGATGGCGTCTCCTGCTTTTCATTGCTGGCCGGCAATGCCGCAAAAACAGGCACCCCTGACCGATGCCGGTGGCCGCGCAGACGCGCTCCATCCGCGCCCAACAGGACCGAACGCATATCTCTACTTCCTCACCCCGGCAGATCGCGAGTATGTGCTGCATCGAAATGCCAACCCTGCTGCGTATTTGCGACGTGCGCTCCAGGCATTTTCACACGAGCACATGGCGCGTCGTGAATGGGAAGTACAAGAGTTACTTTCGATGGCCCAGGCCTTCACGCGCGTGGGCGACGCAGAACAAGCAAAGAGCCTTTGGCGCAGGGCGCTGCCGGTGGCCCTTGCGCCGCGCGACGATCGAAGGGCGCTCGTAGCTCGCGGCGACGTGAAGCGATTCTTTCGGAAAATTGTTACGGACGATGCCGACACGATTGCGAATGTGAAGCCGGACGTCAGCGAGACCGGCGCCATCATTATCGAACAGCATTGGTTAAACGCAGCAGCCGCTGGAAACGCATCGTCTGCGGCGACGCTATTGCTTCGCGCGCGGACGTGTGGTGGACCGTGGGTTGGTCCCTATCCGAATTATGCTCTTGGAGCGTTGTATTTACTTCAACGACGTCCACACGACGCGTGGCGGCGTCTCTTGGATGCGACGACTGACGTGACGTTTGCTAGTCCGGAGATACCGAACTTAGATGTGACAAATTTGCGAGCGGCGCAGCTGCTGGTGCGGTTTTATCCGAACGGTGTGTAGCGTGCGTCCCTCGACAGGCTCGGGACCGTCCTTCGACAAGCGCCTTCGGCGCTGCTCAGGATGACATCCAACAACAGCAGCACCATCACCACTACCATGATCCGCTAACTTGATGCTTTTGCCGGGGTGCTTTCTTTAATGTCGCGGCCCATTGAGTAGAATTCTTCGTTGGGGCGCATGTCCATGAGGCCGG
>CAZRBN010000078.1:0-4936 GCA_964598355.1 uncultured Gammaproteobacteria bacterium | reverse complement strand
ATTAGGTATACCTCCAGCAAATTGTATTGTTTTTGAAGATACACAAGCTGGTGTTAAAGCTGCACTAGATGCAGGTATGAGAAGAATTGGCGTACTAACAACCCATCCAGAGGGATTATCTGATACAGAAGCTGCTATAAAAGAATTTACTCAGGTAGAATTTACAAAACAAATTTAGTAAGTTTGATCCTATTTGATAAATTGACTTAATTGCTTGTTTGGTATATATTCAAACTCTGCCTGCTGCCTCATACTCTATGCCACGAAGAAAAATACAATCGGCAAGCTCAATGCGCGTCGAAAAGACAAAAAGCAGATCAAAAAAAGCACATACTGAAAAACCAAAATTTTTCCAGTCAACACCTGCTGTAAAAAAAGAAAGTGGACTTTCCAGATGGAAGTGGGGAGAATCATACACAAGCCTTCTTTTAGGTATCGTTGTCGTTATTGTTGCTGTATTATTTGGGGTAACCTTGGTAAAACAACATAAAAATCTTCAAGAAACATCCTCTATTCAAGCAAGTCCATCTGTTACAGCTCCTACAAATACTCCATCCCAAATAAAAGAAGGAAAGGAATTCTATACCGTTAAGGCTGGAGATGACTTATGGAAGATTTCTGAGAAATTTTATCAATCAGGATACAACTGGGTCGATATAGCCAAGGCAAATAATCTTGAAGACCCTTCAACAATCCATGTTGGTAATCAACTGGTAATTCCATCGGTAACTCCTCTACAGAAAACAGTCACACCTTCGCCAACACCTCAAGTGGTCCAACCCAATGCTATAACAGGGAACACTTATACAGTGCAAAAAGGAGACGACTTATGGAACATTGCTGTGAGAGCGTATGGAGATGGATATAAATGGGTCGATATAGCCAAAGCAAATAATTTACAAAATCCTAATTTACTCTTTTCAGGAAATACCCTCCAAATACCAAGATAGTAATTCATCATCTAAAACTTGCTTCAGAGTCTTCCCTCTACTATAATCAATGAGTCTGCGGGCGTAGCTCATCGGTAGAGCGTCTCCTTCCCAAGGAGAAAGTAGCGAGTTCGATTCTCGTCGCCCGCTCAATGAAAATTCCAACAAAACAACTAGATAATGGATTTGAAATGCCTGTCTACGGACTTGGTACATGGCAGATGGGTGGGAAAAAAGAACGAGATCTTACTCATGACGACAGTGCAGATATTACAGCAATTCAGGCTTCACTTCAGTCTGGTATTACCCATATTGATACAGCAGAAGTGTACGCTGGAGGACATACGGAAGAATTAGTTGGATATGCAATACGAGATTTTGACAGATCAAAGTTGTTTTTAGTTTCAAAAATATCTCCAACACATCTTGCATATAATGATGTTTTGAAAGCACTAGAGGCAAGTTTGCAAAGACTCCATACAGACTATCTTGATGGATACTTAATTCATAGTCCCAATCTTGAAATTCCTATTCAAGAAACCATGCGTGCTATGGACACATTAGTTGAGCAGGGGCGCATAAAGCATATCGGCCTTAGTAACTTTACTGTGGAGGAGATAAAGGAAGCTCAATCATGTACAACAAATAAAATTGTTATGGTGCAGACTCATTATAACTTGTTATTTAGAGAACCAGAGAGAAAAGGAGTTATCAGATATTGCCAGGAAAATGACATCTTCATAAGCGCGTGGCGTCCCCTACAAAAAGGAATTTTATCACAAATGTCCAATATTCTTATGCAGGAGATGTGTAGCAAATATCACAAAACCCCGACACAAATTGCACTTAATTGGCTTATCTCTCAGAAAAATGTCGTAACACTCTCCAAAACAAGTAGCCCTGAACATATCAAAGAGAATCTTGGTGCAGTGGGATGGGAAATGGAAAAAGAAGATGTTGAAAGGCTGAGTAAAGATTTTCCTGGACAGCAAGATATTTCAGATGCAGTTCCTCTTCATTAATTTGACTCTGTCTGTTACAGAAAAATTCACTAATAGCTTATTGACGATTTTCACCTCAGTATGATAGTATAAATCGTGCCCACTACAAAGTCTAAAAAACGAACAAAATATATTTTTGTATCCGGTGGCCTCATTTCCGGAATAGGTAAGGGGACTACCGCCGCGTCTATCGCCCTTCTTCTCAAACAAGCAGGATATCATGTTGCCCCCATTAAAGTTGAAAATTATCTTAATTTAGATGCAGGCACCATAAATCCTATTGAACATGGTGATCCCTTCTTGTGTGAGGATGGGACAGAGGCAGACATGGATATTGGATCTTATGAAAAATTCCTCAATCAAGATATGGGACAAGGCAGTTTTGTTACCATGGGACGGATTTATTCTACAGTTATTGAGAAAGAAAGACGATTTGAATATAACGGAGAAGATGTTGAAGCGATTCCTCATATCACAGACGAGATTAATCGACGCATTAAAAAAGCGGGCCAAGATAGTAATGCAGATGTTGTTATTGTTGAGCTTGGCGGGACAGCGGGAGAATATCAGAATATATTTTATTATGAGGCGTCACGAATTCTCTCTTGGCATAATCCTGGGGACGTTATTCATATTCATGTGAGTTATGTCCCAACCCCAAAGCATTTAGGGGAACCAAAAACCAAACCAACACAATTATCAGTACGGACTCTTAACTCCATGGGTATTCAGCCTGATTTTATTGTTGCACGGTCAGAAAAGTTCTTAGATCAGAGACGAAGAGATAGATTTGCCCTTTTTTGCAACATGCATGAAGGTGACATTATTTCTAATCCAGATCTTAAATCAGCATATGAAATTCCTATGGTCCTTCATGAGCAGGGGTTAGAGACAAAAATCCTCAAAAAATTAGGCCTTCCTGTGAAAAAAGCAGATCTTACTGATTGGAAAAATTTAGTCAAAACAATTGAATCACCAAAGAAGAAAAAAGCAGAGATTGCCATTGTTGGAAAATATTTTGGTACTGGTGAATACCAATTGAGGGATGCATATGCAGCACTTTTTGATGCAATAGATCATGCTGGTTGGAAAGACGGTGTTGAAGTGACAACACGATGGGTAAGTGCAGAAAAAGTAGAAAAAGAAGGAGCGGAAAAGGTTATTGGCAATCCTGATGGAATTATTGTGCCAATTGGGTGGGGTGAAAGAGGAGCAGAAGGTATGATAGCAGCAGCAACGTATGCTCGGGAGAAAAAAATTCCTTACTTAGGTCTATGCTATGGTATGCAGTTGGCAGCAGTTGCCTTTGCACGATCTGTCTTGGGATGGAAGGATGCAAATACTGAAGAAAATACACCAAACGGCAAACATAATGTCATTCACATTATTCCTTCGCAAAAGGAATTAATGGAAAGACGAGCATATGGAGGGACAATGAGACTTGGTAGTTGGGATGCAATTATAAAGAAAGGCACGCAAGCATTTGAGTTCTACGAAAAATATGGAGGACCTATTGATGTAAAAACTGGTCTTACTTCTGAAAGACATAGGCATAGATATGAATTTAATGATGAATTTGCTAAAGAAATGGAAAAAGCAGGACTGGTTATTTCAGCACGCTCCAAAGTCGAGAATTTAGTAGAAATTATTGAGCTTCCAAAGGATGTGCATCCTTTCTATTTGGGTACGCAAGGCCATCCAGAATATAAGAGTAGACCTTTGGCTCCACATCCTCTTTTTGTTGCCTTTATTAAGGCTGCTGCAAAATAGTAAATAGCTAGCCTTATTTTCGATCAATAGCGAACTATGATCATGTAATCTTCAATATTGTTAAACCTTTGCAAATACGCTATAATAGTTCCTATGATTGACGTGAATTTTGTTCCTGGTGACATTGTACGAGTATTCCAGAAGATTCAAGAAGGCGAAAAAACCAGAGTTCAGGTTTTTGAAGGTACAGTACTGCATATAAAAGGCCGTGGAGAAAATAAGTCCTTTTCTGTGCAAAAAATGGTTGGAGATATTGCAGTTGAAAGGATTTGGCCAATCAATTCCCCACTGCTTGATAAAGTTGATGTCAAAGGTAAATTCTTCAAAGGGAAGAAAGTAAGAAAAGCTCATCTCTCATTCCTCCGAAAAACAAAGAAAAATAATTAATTGCTCCGCAATTTCTAAATACTCTAACTCTCAAATTGTTTAGGTAAATTAGGTTAATTTCCAAGACTAGGAACAGTGCTTGTTGATATTTTAGTGGATAGTTGATAATAACCTTATTATAAGTTTCAACGTTACCAATCCTGTCGGTAAATGAGGAGAAGATGTTATGGTTGAATATCTAAAAGAACAAGGATACAAAGTTATAGAAAGAAATTATCGCAAGCATTATGAAGAAATAGATATTATAGCAATAGATCAAGAAGAACAAGTCTTGGTGTTTATAGAAGTCAAAACTCGTATATCTTCACAATTTGGGACACCTTTTGAAGCTACAACTCACTGAAAGCTTAAACCACTGTTAAAAACAGTGCAGCTCTATGCAGTAAGCTATCCCCATCTTCCTCAAAGTATGCGTATGGATGCAATTACAGTAATTGTAACTGACCAACTGCAAGGGGAGGGTATAGAACACATGAAGAATATTAGTGGATTCTAGGGTAGTTGATGCTTTCTCAAACCTTGATCTTCTTCCCAAAGATCTCTTCTGCGGCGATTGATATCCGGTCCTCTAAGGGGCTGTTCACCGATTGCATTCGGAAACTGTTTATTTAACTCCTCAGCAATTTGTTTATCTGTTAACTTGCGTTTTTCTGCCAGGAGTTGCCTTAGTCTTTCATCCATTGCAGGCCAATCCCGCCCTTTTATATTAAAATTTTGTCTTCTACGTTCACTCATCTGTACGTCCTATAATAACACTTGCTGCATATTTTGTAATGATTCCAGTAGAAAAGTATATGAATTGCTACCTAACCAGAAAAGGCATATATGAGTCAAGCTTAAATAGACAAC
>CAZRBN010000077.1:0-5016 GCA_964598355.1 uncultured Gammaproteobacteria bacterium | reverse complement strand
ATCGCGACCGAAGGGGCTGACCAGGCCGCCTGACCCTGCGTCGGCGCAGCCCCACCAGGGGCTTTTTCTGCTTACTGTTTCTCGATCCGCGCCATCTCAACCAATCGGGCCCAGTTCTGGATATCTTGCAGAAAATATGAATTCGTTTGCTCCGGCGACATCACGAGCACGTCCGCCCCGCTCCTGATCAGGAACGCTGCGGTTTCCGGATCGGCGAGGGCATCGGCAAACCAGCGATTGATGGTCTCGGCGATCGGGCCCGGGGTCTTCGCCGGCACCATGACCGCCCACCAACCAAGCATGTCGATATTGATACCCTGCTCCTTGAAAGTCGGAATATCTCCGGTCGGCCGAAAACGTTCCGCGGACGAGACGGCCAGAATGCGAAGTCTTCCTTCCTTTTGTCGAGGGAGCGCCATTGTTGGATCGTAAACCGCGAAGTCGATCGCGCCGCTGGCCAGATCGTTCAGCGAGTCGGTTGCGTTCTTGTAGGAAACCTCGACGGTCTGCAGGCCCGCCAAGGTCTTGTAGGACTCCCCAATCGTCTTGGCGAACGGAGTGGAAAAAGCGTAGCTCGCCTTGCTCCCTTTTTTGCGCAAGACGTCCGTCAGTTCCGAGAGTGATTTATAAGGCGACTTTCCGTCAACCGCGAGGACGAACGGTATCTCATTGACCGTGGCAACAGCTTTGATGTCCTTGCCTATGTCGATCGGGGGATCCTTCAAAAGATTTGCATTTATCGCGGCCGCGGTACCCCCAGAGACCAGGATCGTATAACCATCGGGAACGGCGCGCGCCGTCACCGTCAGCGCGAGCATGCCGCCACCGCCTGGCCGGTTTTCCACGATGATGACGTGTCCAGTCTTTTTGCCGATCTTGTCGGCAAAGAAGCGGACCATGATGTCGGCGCCGCTACCCGGCGGAAAGGAGCAGATGAAATGTATGACTTTGGACGGGTACTTTTCCTGCGCCACGGCAGGCAACGTCACAAAGGACGCTAGCACTAACGCAACCACAGCGGACACGGCCCTTCTGAGCATGTTTCCTCCGTCAAGATCGGCAGGGATTTATGGTGTTGTTCCCGTGCGTCAAACGTGTACGTCAATCGCGCACCCCGGTCCACGGCGTCCACTGAATAGGAATTGGCTCGGCTTCTTTGCTTGCCTTAGGTGGTCGTCGATCACCAGCCGGGTTCGCTCAGTCACTATACGCCGGTCCCGCTTTCGGGACAGTTGAGACGGGATACGCTCGCGGCACCGAACGAGAGAAGCCGTTATTGACCCATAGCTGATATTCGCTACGCTCTCGCGCCGCGGGCGAAGGCGGCTTGCTACCCACGCCATCCAAAGGATAATGAAATTCATCAAGATGTAGATCGGGTCCAGCGTGTGACGAATAATCTAGTAATTGTCGCCGGGGGCGGCATTGGCGGGCTGGCAACGGCGCTTACGCTCCACCAAATCGGCGTGCCTTGCATCGTATTCGAAGCGGTGCGCGAGATGCGCTCGCTCGGCGTCGGCATCAATTTGCAGCCGAACGCTGTGCGGGAGATTTACGACCTCGGCATCACGCAAGCCGACCTCGACTGCGTGGGCTTGCCCGCCAAAGAATGGGCGCTGGTCGGGCTGAATGGCAACGACATCTACTCAGAGCCGCGCGGCTTGCTCGCCGGTTACAACTGGCCGCAATACGCTGTGCACCGCGGCCGCTTCCATATGCTGCTGTACGACAAGCTGCTCGAGCGGGCCGGGCGCAACGCTGTCCGGCTCGGCCACCGCGTCACCGGCTACTGCAAGAATGCTGACGGCTCCGTCACTGCGCGCATCGAACGCGCCGACGGCTCGACGACCGAGGCGAACGGCACCCTGTTGATCGGCGCCGACGGCATCAACTCGGCCGTACGGGCTCAAATGCACCCGATGCAGCCGCCGATCCATTGGGGTGGCGCGGTGATGTGGCGCGGCATGACCTGGGGCAAACCGATCCGCACCGGCTCTTCGTTCGTTGGTCTCGGCACGCATCGCCAGCGTGTCGTGTTCTATCCCATCTCCCATCCCGACCCCGCGACCGGCCTTTCGATGATCAATTGGATCGCCGAGGTCACGATGGACAACAGCGAGGGCTGGAAGCAGCGCGGCTGGTTCCGGCAGGTCGAGACCGCCGAGTTCGCGCATCATTTCGACGGCTGGGTGTGGGACTGGCTCGACGTGCCGGAGCTGATCCGGCACGCCGACAGCGCCTTTGAGAACCCAATGATCGACCGTGACCCGATCCCTACATGGCAGGACGGCCCGGTGGCGCTGATGGGTGACGCCGCGCACCCGATGTACCCGACCGGATCGAACGGAGGCAGCCAGGCAATCGTCGACGCACGTGTCCTGGGGGCTTGCATGATCGAGCACGGCGTGACGCCCGCGGCACTCGAGGCGTTCGACAAGAAATTTTGCGGGCCGATTGGGCAGGTAGTGCTGCGCAACCGCGGTGCCGGACCGTTCGGGCTGCTCAATATGGTGGACGAACGCTGCGGCGGCACGTTCGAGAACATCGACGACGTGATCCCGGCGAAGGAACGTGCCGAGTTCATGGCAGGTTACAAGGCCGCCGCGGGCTTTGCGATCGAGAACCTCAACAAAGCGCCACAAACAATCCCGAATGGCGCGCTTGCCCACCACCGCCTTCTGGCACCGAGTTGACGTCAGGACAGGTCTGCTCTCGTGTCGCTTCAGCTCTCAAAGTGGCACAGAGCCCTATTGCCCCCATAAACGTCAAGCACTCAGGCCGCCGTCCGAAGGGTCGCCAGGGTTAGCTGGTTTGACGGCGGACGTGAAATGCTGATGCCGAGCCATCCGCTTTTGACCCTTTGCGACACTGGCCTTCACTGAACCGCCGGAGAGTTTGGAATATCTGCGCGTTGAGGATCACTCCGCCTTGATGTTGGCGGCGTGAATCACCTTTCCCCACTTATCGGTCTCCTCGGCGATAAGCTTGCCGAAATCGGCTGCCGAGCCAACAAGCACCGTGCCGTCCAGGTCGGCAAGCCGAGCCTTGATCTCTGGATCGGCGAGGCCAGCATTGATCGCCTTGTTCAGTTTGTCGATGATCTCGGCGGGCGTGTTCTTGGGCGCGCCGAAGCCAAAGATGGAGCTCGCCTCATAGCCCGGAATGAACTCGCCTACAGTCGGTAGGTCGGGCAGCGCCTCTGAGCGAGTGGCCGTGGTTATCGCCAGAGCGCGCAGCCTGCCGGCTCCTATGTATGGAATCGACTGAGCCGGGTTCGCGAACAGGACTTGCACCCGTCCGCCCAGCAGATCGGTCAGAGCGGGTGCGACGCCGCGATAAGGCACATGCACCATGTCGACGCCGGCCATCATCTTGAACAGTTCAGCCGTGATGTGCGTGATCCCACCCACGCCGCCTGAACCAAATGAGAGCTTGCCCGGATTCGCTCTGGCATAGGCGATGAATTCCGGAACCGTCTTGGCCGGAACCGACGGATGCACCACCAAGACCAGAGCACCGCGCATGCAGCTCGCGACGGGCGCGATGTCACGGCTGAAATCGAAATTGAGTCTATCGTAGAGGGTCGCATTAATGGCGTTCGGCGAACCAACCAATAGCAACGTGTAACCGTCGGGTTGTGCGCGCACGACCGCCTCGGTGGCGATATTGCTGCCGGCGCCCAGCCGGTTCTCGATGACGAACGGCTGGCCGAGGCGCTTCGCCAGCCACTGACCGATCAGGCGCGCGAGGATGTCGTTGGGGCCGCCGGCAGCAAAGCCGACGATCACGCGCACTGGCTGCGACGGATAGGTTTCTGCCCAAGTCACGCGCGACACGGCCGGAAACGCGAGTGCACCCGCTGCTAAATGGAGGAATTGGCGGCGCAACACGGTCATCGCATCGTCATCTCGTCCGAGCTTTTGTGACGCACGCTCTTGGGGCCCGCGGGTCAATCTGCCCGCGCAGAACGAGGATACCGGATGCCGCTATGCGCGTATAATGCTAGGTTTCGATGCGGCTATATCACTCTTGCAATGAGTTTGCGCCATGCTCTTGAGCGATCGCGCCGGCCTGCGCTTGAAGCTGCACGACCTCCATATCCTGATGACTGTCGTGCAGGCCGGCAGTATGAGCAGGGCAGCCACGCTCCTCAACACAACACAACCGGCAGTTTCCAGATCAATCGCGGTCTTGGAACGTACTATTGGCGTGCGGCTGCTTGAGCGTAACTCCCATGGCATAGCGCCGACCGCTTCCGGTCGCGCCTTGCTCGATGGCGGAGTGGCCGCATTTGATGACCTGCGTCAGGCGGTGAAGAACATTGAGTTCCTCGCCGACCCCACGGCCGGAGAAGTGCGGATCGGGTGTACTCCCTTACTGGCTGCGAGCTTCGTTTCGGCGGTTATCGATCGGCTCTCCCGGCGCAATCCGCGCATGGTGTTTCGTCTGCTGACCGGATATGTGGAGACGCTGCACCGTGAACTCAGCGGACGTAGCGTCGATCTTTTGATCGCACGGAGATTTGGCCCCACCGCAGAAGAGCGACTGGGCTTCGAATTTCTCTTTGATGATCCGTCTGTCGTCGCGGCGGGTGCGCAAAGTCCGTGGGCTCGGCGACGCAGGATCGAGTTTGTCGAACTGTTGCAAGAATCGTGGGTGCTGCCGCCGCCTGGAAGCGAGATTGCGTCGATCGCGATGGAAGCCTTTCGCGCCAACGGGATAGATTATCCTCGCACCACAGTGGTCACCGATTCCCCCCACGTGCGGATGAGTCTGCTGACGACCGGACGCTTTGTCACGATACTTCCGGCTTCCGCATTGGATTTTCCCGCCATGCGCGCGGAGATCAAGGCCCTGCCCGTTCACCTGCCAATGGCCCGCGTGCCAACCGGAATCGTCACCCTGAAGACGCGTGCACTCAGCCCCGTCGCGCAGCTTTTCATCGACTGCGCCCACGAAGTCGCAAAGACTCCGGAAAAGCGAAAATGAATTACTGACTCACTTTCGGTGCCAATT
>CAZRBN010000076.1:0-5092 GCA_964598355.1 uncultured Gammaproteobacteria bacterium | reverse complement strand
CAAGACGTCCGCCGCCGGCAGAGGCTGTGATGGAAAACACCAGAAAACCACCGGGTTCGCCGCGCCGCGCGCGATAAGGGGCCCGAAATTTCGCGATCGGATAGCGCGCGCCGCAGGCCCGGTCTTCGGCGGCGAGCGGCTTCCGTATTCCTGTCCACGTCGACGTTTGCAAAGCGAACTCCCGCTCTTCATGAACATGGTTGCAGCCATTTTGGCTGGTCGCGGAGACCGACAATCTTGACTGCATCACCCAAATTTCTTCCCCGGCGGGGGAATGTTCTCGGGCGCGCCTCGAAGACTACATAGCCGAATACTTCGGCAGCCCAACAGGTAGAGGGTGGAATGGAAGATCGGGTCACATGAAATCCCGCGACCGATAGTGGCGGGTGGCGGCCCAAGCCTCATTACGCCCGAGCGCCTCTTCTCGTTGTTTGCAGCCGGGAAGCTCGACGCAGCAGAGGTCCATACAAGCCCAAGCTGATTGAGAACTGATAGATCACACATGCTTCACATCTTGATGATCTTGATGGAAAAGGCGGCATATACCATTATCGTTACTGGTATATGCCGATTGTAATCGGAGCGTACTCTATGAAACAGGAGAATGATGTGACCAAATTGAAAACCGCGAGCCATGACATGGTCGGACTGGAAACAGCACCCACCCTCCACGTGGAGAGCGGCGGCATCCGTTTCGCCTACCGTCAGCTTGGACCGTCGACAGGAACGCCGCTGGTCCTGCTGCAGCATTTTTCGGGCAATATTGATGCGTGGGATCCAGCCGTCGTAAACGCCCTAGCCGTTGATCGCCCGGTCATCGCGTTCGACAATACAGGTGTTGGCCGCTCGACAGGCCAGACCCCGGACAACATCGCAGCAATGGCCCGCGATGCAGTGACCTTCATCGATGCGCTCGGCCTGCCCAAAGTCGATTTGCTGGGCTTTTCGCTTGGCGGCTGCGTCGCCCAGCAGGTAGCCGCCGAGCACGGACGGCTGGTTCGCAAGCTCATCCTTGTCGGCACAGCTCCGAAAGGCGGCGAGGAACATCTTTTGGCGGTCCTCCAGGACGCCTTCTCGCAAACCGAGGCGCCGGATCCTCGCCTGCCGCTTTTCTTCACAAAATCGTCCGCTAGCCAGTCGGCTGGCTTGGCATTCCTGAAGCGGGTCAAGGCCCGTGCTGAAGATCGCGATACCGACAACGGCAAGGCTGTCACCGATCCGCAGGCGAAGGCGCTGATCACCTGGTGCGCTACGCCTGATCCGCAGCACGCCTTGTCGCGAGCCATCAGCCAGCCCACGCTCGTTGTGTCCGGCAGCCACGATACCATGCTGCCAGCGGACAACGCCTACACGATGTTCAAGACTATGAGCAACGCCC
This sequence comes from uncultured Gammaproteobacteria bacterium, assembly GCA_964598355.1. GTDB lineage: Bacteria > Patescibacteriota > Microgenomatia > Levybacterales > UBA12049 > DASQJJ01. Next base: position 3,714 of record CAZRBN010000076.1, on the reverse strand, counting down.
AGCTAATCCTTTATCCCGACTCCGGGCACGGGGCGCTGTTTCAGTACCACGATCTGTTTGTCAGCCATGCCCGGACCTTCCTGGAGGGCTGAACGACGGCAGGGCGGCCGGTCTCTCCATTCAACGGTCGCCCTGCGCGCCGCGCAGGTTTCAACGGTAGCGTAATCGCGTCAAACGGAAACAGGGACGTAACAAGAAGGTATGACGATAATCATATTATAAGTTTCCTGCAGACCCGTAACATGCAAGTTGAGGTACTCCGATGAATGTCAATGCGGCCAAATTCGAAGAAGCCGTAGCTGCGAACCAGCAGAGGCTGCGGGCGAATCTGCTGTCGCGCTACGACTTTATCGTATGCGGCTCCGGCTCCTCGGGATCGGTCGTTGCGCGGCGACTGGCCGAAAATCCAGACGTCTCGGTGTTGCTGATCGAGGCCGGCGGTACCGACAGCACACAGGCAGTGGAGATGGCTGGGGCTTGGCCGCTCAATCTCGGCAGTGAGCGCGACTGGAGCTTCAAGGCCTTGCCCAATCCGCATCTGAACGGGCGTGCGATCCCGATGAGCATGGGTAAGGTGCTGGGCGGCGGATCAAGCATCAACGTCATGATCTGGGCTCGTGGTCATAAGAGCGATTGGGATTACTTCGCGACGGAAGCGGACGATCCAGCTTGGAGCTATGAGTCGGTGCTGGGGATTTATCGGGAAATCGAAGATTGGCGGGGCAAACCTGATCCGGCACGGCGCGGTAAGGACGGCCTGCTCTACGTCGCGCCGCCTGCAGACCCTAACCCGGTCGCAACGGCGATGCTCAGCTCCGCCGCCGAACAGGGCATACCGGTCTTCGACGACCAGAACGGCGTCATGATGGAGGGGCCTGGCGGCGCGTCCTACATGGACCTGCGCATTCGCGAGGGGCGGCGGCAGTCGATCTTCCGATCCTATACGTTTCCGCTGATGAACCGGCCGAATCTCACGGTGCTGACTGGCACATTGGTTTCGCGGGTGCTGATTGAACGGGGCGCGGCGGTCGGCGTGGAGTGCCTCCTTGACGGTCGCAGTCAGCGCTTTCACGCCTCGCAGGAAGTAATTCTATCGCTTGGCGCCATCAACACGCCGAAAGTGCTCATGCAGTCGGGCGTTGGCGACGCGGACATACTGGCATCGCTCGATATTCCGGTGGTCCAGAACCTTCCGGGAGTGGGGGCCAATTTTCAGGACCACATTATGGTCTCGAGTTGCGTCTGGGAATATCCGGAGCCGGTTGCTCCCCATGGCAATGGCGGCGAAGTCACCGTCTTTGCCAGGAGTGCGCCTGAGATGGAAAGCCCAGATATTCAACTGCTCCAGGTCCAATTCCCGGTCGTAACCCCCGAACTCGCGGGGCGTCATACCGTCCCGGCCGGATCATGGGGGATCTTTCCGGCACTGCTCCGCCCGCGCAGCGTGGGCCGCCTCCGCCTGACAGGCGCCAAACACGACGATCCGATTTTGATCGACTCGCAGATACTCTCCGATCCTGCTGATCTGATTGCATTGCGCCGGTGCGTTGAACTTGCCCGGGAGATCGGCAACGCTTCGCCGCTTCGGCGGTTTGTTAAGCGGGAGATCATGCCGACCGCGCTCGCTCGTCCGGCCATGGATGATTTCATTCGCGATGGTGTGACAACCGTCTGGCATCAGAGCTGCACCGCGAAAATGGGCCGGGATCGTATGGCAGTGGTTGATGCCCGCCTCAGAGTCTACGGCGTCGACCGCCTCCGCATTGCTGATGCTTCGGTGATGCCGCGAGTTCCTCTGGGTAACACCATGGCCCCCAGCGTCATCATTGGTGAGTTGGCGAGCAGGGCAATCGCCGGTGAACTTCAACTGACGTCTCCGGCGGTCGCTCCTTTATGAACTCGGCGAAGCATCGAATCAGCCGACGCGACAGCCTCAGGCTCGGTTTCGCAGGTATGACAGCTGTGGCCTCTGGCGCGCCTTATTCGTTGATCGCTGTCAGAAAGGAGAAAATTATGAGCCAACAAGTTCATTTGGACCGTCTCGGCATCACGTGCTCCAAACCGTTCGATGCCGTTGTTGCTTCGCTCAGATCGACACTCGGCCAACCAGACGTTACCGACTTGTTCGCAAGGGCGAGGGTGGCAAAATCCTATTCAGATGTAGAGCATATCGTACAAGGTGCCCTCGGTCGTTCGGGGTTAATGCTGTTCGCGGAATATGACCTTGGACTGTTTCTAAATCCGAAGGACGGATCCGACAGTCCGAAGAGTGTTCGCTTCTTGGTAGGAAATCCACTCATAATGAAAGAAATGGTCAAGCGCGTTCCTGACGCAGGCTCGTATGCGCCAGTTACGATCCTCATCGATGAACGCCCCGATGGCGTGCACATCTCTTATGAAAGGATGGAGAGCTATCTGCTCCCTTATGGGGATTCGGATGCGCTAGCCGTTGCCCGAAATCTCGATTCGAGAATTGCGACTCTTTTGCGCGGATGCGCAAGCTAGCTTCCTGATGAAGCCTTCCCGCGGAGACTCCCATGATTCTTGATCCAGACGCGCTTGATGCGGCAAGGACGTATAAGATATTGATCGCGACAGTTGTGCCGCGGCCGATCGGGTGGATCAGTACGTTATCGAGAGAGAACGTGGCGAATCTGGCACCTTTTTCCTTCTTTACGGTCGCATGCCGAAAACCACCCATACTCTCGATCTCGATTCAGCACAGGTCGGATGGGTCTACCCTAAAGGATACGTACGTTAATATTCGTGATACGGGTGAGTTCGTGGCGAACCTTGTCACGCTCCCGCTCGCTGATGGAATGCACAAGACGGCATTCGAACATCCGCCCGAGGTCGACGAGTTCGAGGTGGCAGGTCTCGAGAAGGCACCCAGCGTCGTCGTGCGCCCTTCGCGCGTTGCGCATGCCCCGGTCGCGATGGAATGCAAGCTTGACCGAGAGTTCACCGTAGGCGATTTTCACGACCATGTTGTATGGGGCCGTGTGGTTCGCTTCCATCTTCGAGATGATGTTTTCAATTGTGAGAACACCCATGTGGATACCGCGGCGCTAGCGCCAGTCGGCAGACTCGCGGCGGAATATACTCTCGTAGACAACGTGTTTGTACCGCCTCTCGAACAGCAGATTTTGCGTCGGTACGACAGGGTACGTATGCATCGCCTTGATGCGCGCCCTGCCGATTGGGCTGCCGTCAATCAGAAAGATTGGTCACCGTCCGGCAGCGTGCTGAAGCCAACAGAATAGGATCACCTGTGGCGAAGGTCATTCAGAGGTTGCACGGTGCGGAGTCGAATGCGTTGCGAAAAGGAGACACTGTGACGATGAACAGACGCGCCTTTTCGACTGCGCTAGCTGGCGCAGCCGCTTCTCTGATCTCCGGCCGCGCAAACGCGGCTTCGTCAAAGGCGCGAAACGTAGTGCTTGTGCATGGCCTATTTGCCGATGGCTCGTGCTGGTCCGAGGTAATAGCGCGATTACAAGAGGCTGGGCTCAACTCGACGGCCGTGCAGAATCCGCTAACCAGTCTGCCTGAAGCGGTTGCTTCGGTGGAGCGCGTGCTGGCCCGCCAGAATGGTCCGACCGTCTTGGTCGGCCATTCCTTTGCCGGCATGATCATCACCGATATCGGCGTGCATCCGAATGTCTCGGCACTCGTCTATGTTGCAGCGCGCGCACCGGATGCAGCGCTCACGGT
>CAZRBN010000075.1:0-5331 GCA_964598355.1 uncultured Gammaproteobacteria bacterium | reverse complement strand
ATGCATATCGGGATAACCACATTAGGGTTGTACAAGAGATTGCAAATCGTCTCCAAACAAATGACATAGAAAAAGATACAGCCTTTTTTAGGGAATATGGTGAAAAAATTGCTCAAAAGTCTGTCCATGCAGGACTACGAATAGAAGAGGCAATCAATGGAACAGTATTTGTGAAGCAAGCAATGTGGGATAGTCTAAAAAGAGAAGGATTTCTAGAAGAACTATCCAATCAAGATTTTTTCGAAATAAACAAAACAATCACAACCTATGTGGATACCCTTACTTCAAAAATAGCATTTACATATCATCATGAAAGGCAATATACAGAAAATAATCTTCGTTTTTTAGCAGAAGCAAGTAAGATATTATCATCATCTCTTGATTATCAAACAACACTTAATACCGTAGCAATGCTTGCTGTTCCCAATATTGGAGACTGGTGTTCGGTGGATATGTTAGGTGTTGATGGAACAATACAGCAAGTTGCTGTTACCCATAAAGACCCTAAGAAAATTACTTGGGCAAAAGAATTGCGAAAAAAACAACCAATTGATATGCATGCTCCGACAGGGGTCCCAAATGTCCTTCGAACAGGTAAATCCGAGCTGTATCCTGTTATTACTGATGATATGCTTGTAACGTTATCGAAGACAAAAGAAGAATTGAAATTAGCCAGAAGTATTGGATTCACCTCTGCTATGATAGTCCCTATTTTCGCTGAGAACAAACCTATTGGTGCAATTTCATTTGTTACCGCAGAAACAGCAAGACATTACAATCTAGCAGACTTACTTGTAGCTGAAGAATTGGGAATCCGGGCCTCTGTAGCAATTCAAAATGCAAGACTCTACAAAGGCTCTCAGGAAGCAATAGGTCTTCGAGATGATTTTATTTCTGTTGCATCTCATGAATTAAAAACTCCAGTCACCAGTGTCAAAATGTTTACCCAAGTACTTAAAAAACACTCTCAACAAATAGGTGATATGAATGCTGTAAACCATTTATCAAAAATGGATAAGCAATTAAATAAATTAACAGAACTTATTTACGATTTGCTGAACGTTTCCAAAATCCAAGCAGGGAGAATGGAATTTCGTAATGAAACCTTTGACTTTGATGAAACAGTACAGGAAGTTGTTGACATTCTCCAACAATCATCAGAAAACCATAAATTGATAATTAAAGGAACAACAGGGAAGAAAGTACATGGTGATCAAGAAAGAATAGGGCAGGTTATTAATAATTTAGTTTCAAATTCAGTGAAATATTCTCCAAAAGCTGCTCGAGTTATTATTCAACTTTCATCAGATGATACTACGATACAGGTTGCTGTAAAGGATTTTGGCATTGGTATTGAAAAAATTCATCTTGAAAGAATTTTTGAGAGATTTTATCGGGTGTATGACACAACAGATAAAACATTCCCTGGTCTTGGTATTGGACTTTATATCTCGTCTGAAATTGTGAAACGTCATGGAGGTAAATTTTGGGTTGAAAGTAATCCTGGAAAGGGTTCTACATTTTATTTCACTATACCAGTAGATGGTACTTAGCATGTTTGTATGAAAAAGAAGCTTTTAGTTATTGACGATGATGAGGGTATTCTTGAGGCATTTAAAACCATGCTGGAGAGTGCTGGATATGATGTAATAACACAAAAGGATCCAGATAACCTTACAGCACTCATCTCAGATACTTCTCTAGACCTTATTATTCTTGATGTTTTATTATCTGGAATTGATGGACGCGATATTTCTAAAGGACTTAAGTCAAATGATGCGACAAAACACATTCCCATTATCATGGTTTCTGCTCATCCTAGTGTAGGTAAGTCAGGAAAAAAATTATTTGCAGATGACTTTTTAGCCAAACCCTTTGAAATGAATGAGCTTTTAACTAAAGTAGAGAAGTATATGAAAAAGTAGAAAGTTGTATTTTTTTGAAGATGAAAGAAGCACGCTGTTTAAAAGATTCAGCCCTACTCTGTCTAGACACCTGCCGACTTCTTAAAGTCGCTAGAGAAGTTGCAAATAGCTCGCCACTAGATCCAAACATTCACCCTGGTGACTACAAAGCTTTGGGACGTGACAAGTTAAAAAGTATGGGATCTCTAAATCCCAGAAGAGCAATTGAAGAACATTGTCCTCGAGAATAACGTTACTGCATATAGTAAGACAAATATATATTCCAAAAATGAGATGATTTTTTACTTGAAGAGTTTTTGGAAGAAGATACTACGTATGAGTCCAATAATTTACTATAAAGTATCAGCAGTTATTACATCAAACAATTTTTTTGCTCCTTGAATAGCACGTAAAGCACCAGCAAGTTCTAAATTACCTTCTCTAAATTCCTCTTGTACTTTTTCTTTCAACCATGTTGTTCCGCTAGCATCATATATCATCTTTTTTCTTACGTCATCCACGACAACCTCTACCATTGACTCATCTAGGTGCAATCTCACAATAAGTGCTGTTTTGTCTTTAGCTCGCAAGTTATTAAGCATTGCCTCTACTGTAGGAGATACCGTATGTTTACTATGATCAGCGGGTCGGGATGCTGCTTCAAGTAAAGGATACATGTAGCTGGCAACATAACCAAATCCACCTACAAATGCACTATTGTTAGCGGGGTTAAAATTAGGTAAAACTCCTCCACCTTTTGGCTGCAATTCATATAAATCAACTACTTCCGGATCAATTGGTTTTGGTTTAGCTCCACCTACTTCAGCAAGCAAGTGGCAACGATGGTAAGTATATAACCTACGTGCATCCTCCCGAAGAACCTTCCCAATTACTTCATGCGGGGTTGCACCATGAGATACTTTTTCTTTTAATTGTGCTATAGAACTCCTTGGCTCTTCTCCTGGTGTCATATGTTCGTTTAGCATGATAGGATATCTTATCCGTTACACCTAAGAAGAGAGTAAAAATACGGTCAGTACACTATTATACTTATGCGAGGCCAAAATTAATCAGCTTTTAATTTTTTAACAACATAGAAATAGCAGAAAAGAAAAGGATGGTATATACTGCATAACGGTAATATTTTTCACCAATTTTTGCATGAATCAAATGCCCAATAAAAATTGCTACCAAGAAAAAGGGGAGAATGGGAAGTGAGAGAGCAAGAAGTTGTGGGGTAAGAAGTCCTCGTCCTAGTGATGTAACGACTCTTGTAACGCTCACAATAAACAGTAAATAAATAAGTGTTGCCCGAAAAATTGCTTTTTCCGGTGTTGCAATCGCTAAATACATACTCAGTACCGGACCTCCTGTCCCAATTACTCCCTGAACCCATCCACCTAGCAATCCTGAAGCAACTCCCCAGAATTTATGCTTCGCATCTCCAAAGGTAAATCCATTAAAGAAAATCATTTTTATAAGAAATATCAATATTGATACAGCCAGAAGTCTCTCAAGAAAAACATTACTTAAAAGTGAAAGAGTAAATGTCCCGATTGTCCCACCTACTACCAAGCCTACAGTCATAGGAATTGCAATTTTCCAATTTGTGTGTTTGTAGTTTTGGAAAATGAGAAGTCCCATAAGGAGTTGAAAAATAAGGGCAAGAGTTACTGCATCTTTTACTCCAAGTACAAAACTAAGAAGAGGAATAGAAATTAACCCTCCGCCAAAACCAAAAAGGGATTCACCAAAGAACGCTAAGGTGATAATGATTACCGATAAAACAAGTGGGGTCATACCTAAAGTATATCAGAAGTTTGAATCTTGCTGTTTAGTTCGTTGAGGTTTCAGAAAAATTGGGCTAAATTTGAGGGGAGTAGCTTGCCGAATGTTGTCTGTACCTATTATTGCACTCTAAACAATCTTAATTGGCTCGAGGAGCACCCAATTATGCGATACGTAGGGCTCACTACATAGGTTACGATTAAAACAGCAGGGGCGTCTCATTCCTTTATTAAGCTTGTCAAGCGCAACTTCAATATGTTTTTGGCGGGTCTCCGGTGTTTTGACAGCACGTATCCAGCGAATCCAATCCCAACGTGCCATAGGGGTAATATCCTTCCATAAAGCCTCAGCTTTGGGGGAAGTTGCTAAAGCTTTTTTCAAATCAACTGGCACTTCCGGCTCTATCCATTCTTTGGTCGGTTCAAGCGAAACTTGTACAGTATCACCTACTGTGGCTTTAGCATCATCAAGCAACTTTTTGTCAGGCCTAAACCAGTGGCTTGGTTTTTTCCCTGGTGCATAAACTCCATCTGGCTCCAGTAAGGTTTTGAAAGAGACACCATTGAAAGTTCCCTTAACCATTGTCATACCTCTCGACGGAAGCTGTGCAGAGGCACTTTCAGGTAATCTGAGAACGGTCCATTCACCGATGGTGAATAATTTTGTTTCAAAATGGATTGTCGACATATTTCCTTGCTCCTTGATTATACCAAATCTTCACTTTTTGGTCGAAGATAACGTTCAAACTCGGTCTTGGGGTTGCCTTAAGGACATATTCTTAAACACAAAAATAACATTTGATAGAGATTGGAATAAAGAGATAGGCTCATCATGGATATGGCTCCGATTGAACCCAATAATTGGATAAATGAATTTCAACTCAGACTAGTAAAACCTAATTTTCTTTTTATGGTAAATTATTAGCAACAAGAGTTACTCGAGGCGTTACTTTATAATTTGTATAGTTTTGAGCTGGAGTCATATCCGTTGTATCCACATTTACAACATTCGAAAAAGTCTTTCCTATATACTCATACATATTTCTACCTGGAGTTGACATTGCATTAGCAGAATACCAAGTTACTTGTTCTCGTGAAACAACATTGACTATTGTATCGGCTATTAAATGGGGAACTGTTCTAGGTGGTTTTTGATTATATTCTCTAACTTTGTGCCCTCTTAATCTACTTAAAGGGTTATGACTTTCAAAAGTATCAAAATAGTTGTTCCCTTGTCCATCTTGATACCAATATCCTTCAATAAGTCCAATCCTTTCTCCATCCTTATCCACAATACTTAATTCTGATTTCCTATTATCTAAGGTTTTTTTTCTTAAATGAAACGCTTCTTCAGTGTGGGTACTTGGATCATCTTTTACAAAATCCCAACCATGGACAAAACCAAACAATTGCTGCCCATACAAAGAGTCTAAGTCTCGACCAGAAGTTTCTATAGAAGACACTTGTACATATTCTGAAGAACTACCATCTACCATAGAGATATGGTATCCTTAAAGGCAATAGTTTTGCAATAAAATAATAGCATTATATTCGCTGCACATTTTTGATACGCTACTCTGGGGGTGGCTGACGGGTGATGCTCCCGCTACCTCCTGTTCCACAAACAGGCGTTCTGCTGG
>CAZRBN010000074.1:0-5468 GCA_964598355.1 uncultured Gammaproteobacteria bacterium | reverse complement strand
AAGTGGCAATGCTGCTAACAGAAAACCAACTCCAAGAAGAACAGTAAGAAGTATTAGTCCAGAAAAATCACTAAATTTTTTTCTCATGACTGGAATAAATACAATAATAAATGCAGTTATTGTCCCAACAACCGCTTGGACAATTGACTGCTCTTTTGCAAAGAAGCCAAAACTCGTTGCTATTGCTGGCTGAATAAAGCCATAAGAGTAGAGATAATAAACGCCAAGTAATGCAAACATAATAGGTACAAATCTTCTCAGTGATGGTTGCGTAAGCTGACGAGAACCTTCTAGCAAGCGATTCATATATCCCTTGATTGAGAACTTTTCTGTTTTTACCACTTTAGGTTCTTTCAAAAAGAGCGCTGCTAAAAAACCAGCAAGATAGGCAAATCCCCACGCATAATGTGGAAGACGAAAATTCGCTTGATAGAGGAAGCCTCCTAGAAATGTGGTAACAACAGTTGCTACAATTCCTATCGTTGTACTTGTAGAGATAACTTTTTGATAACTACCACCTAATCCTTTTTCCTTTAGCGAATCGTATGCAAGTGCTTCCCCAGCACCAGAAAATAATGCCCATCCAAATTGAGTGATAAGAAAGCCAAAGAAAATGGGAAAAATATGACTTGCAGGAGCTATAAACATAACACCAAGAAAACTAAGAAAGGTAGAGATAAGAAGGGTTTTCTTTTTACCAATTAAGTCTGCAATAGCACCTGTTGGAATATCCAACAAAAGACCAAAGGCGAATGCGGAAGCATCAACAATACCAAGTTGAGAGAAGGACATAAAACGAGTCCAAAAGAAAATCCAGTTTCCAGCAATAAACCAAGCGTTAAAAACGATTGTAAGAAAGTAAAACAAAAGAATATTTCTGTGAGTGGCAAGGGGAAAAAGATTGGAAAAAGTAAACTTTGTTTGTTTTCTGTTTAGAAACGATAACGTCTCCTCAGGAGATAATGCAGCAACATCTACTCCATCATTTCTATTTTCTTCCATATCTGGATTATAACAATAGTAATGATTGAAGAATAGTATTAGCTACTTATAAAGTAGCTAAACCATAATTTTGTGAGTCTAAAGTGGTTGCATTATTTTTCAAAATAATTTTTGAGGTTTTCAATAACTCGTTGTCCTAGACGTTGTCTAGTCTCAACAGAGTATCCTGAAGTTGTTTTACTTATGATGACTCGTGGTAGGTCCTTATATTTTTGATAATTTTTTTCTCCAACACCGAAGTCAAAAATAGCAAAATTATTATCCTTCTTAATCCAATCAAAAAATGCAATGTGATCAATAGGTGTTCCTATACTTGCTTGAACAAGTATTACATTAGGCTGAAGTAAAGCAAACTCTTTCTCTCCTAGTGCTTGTAAGTTCGTTGGTGTACTGATGACAACAATTTCACTTGATTTAAGAAGCTCAGGTAATTCTTTATATTGTAATCCTCTTTCTTCCCAATCTGGCTTTCTGTGAGTACTAAAGTACATGGAATTCATTTTATAGGCAAGGGCAAGGTTTGCAATTGATTTTCCTAATGCTCCAAGACCAATAATACCAATGGATTTACCCATAAGCTCGTGTGGCATGTCTTTCCATTGATATTCTCCAACACCTCTGGTCAGTTCGGTAAGTCTCATAAAGATAAACTCAGCAGTTGGTTCATCTCCATAGTCTTTGACATTTGTAACAACAACTCCTCTTTCTTTACAGATTTCAAGGTCAACGTTTGCCGTTGAAGTACCACAAATACCAACACATTTTACTGAAGGACAAGCATCAAGATATGACTTACCAATATGTATCCAAGGATCAGTACTAATAAGAATGGCTTCTGCATTTCCTGTTCGTTTGACGAGTTCTTCTGCTGTTACTTCTGAGTCATCTGGTAATACTAAGGAATCTATAGCTATTTCTTGGAGTTGCTCCTGTGCTTCTGGAAGTAATCGGATATTATCTAGAACAGCAATCTTATATTTCATACTGTAAGTATAGCAAAATAAGCTATTTGAGTTAAATATATCTATAAGCATAGTCCTGCGAGGCTAAAGTGGTTCTAATGTGCTCTAGTATCCCCAGCTTTGATTTCTACCTCATTTTAGATATGCTAATTCAAACAGTGCCATGGATTCAAACTGCTATAATAATTCTATGAAAAATTTATATCTTGTTCGGCATGGCGAAAGTAAATTGAATGCGAAACGAATTCATCAAGATGGGACAGTGGGTTTGTCTGAAAAAGGAATTGAACAAGCCAAGCAACTTGCAGAACGAATAACCGCTATTCCAATAGATATTGTACTTGCTAGTCCATTTGAAAGAGCAAAACAAACAGCTGATATTATTGGTCAACGACTAAGTTTACCTATTGAATTGAATCCACTACTTGTTGAAATAAAACGCCCTACTGAGATTGAAGGTAGACAAGTAGATGAACCTGGAGTTGTTGCTATAAAAAATGAAATTTTAGCAAACTGGGATAAGCCTGATTTTAAACATTCAGATGAAGAAACCTTCTACGAATTCAAAAATCGTGCAAGCGAGGTCATAAAGTTATTAACCCAGCTTAATAACGAACACATATTAGTAGTAACTCATGGTGATTTAATCGGCATGATAATTTGCTTAATGGCTTTTGGTGAAGGTTTAGAACCAGAAATATTAAAAAAACTCCGAAAATTCTTAATGTTATCGAATACTGGAATTACAGTCTGCAAATTTGAGAATGAGCAATGGAAGCTAATAACATGGAACGATGTAACTCACATTCCACTGTAATTATTCATATAAAAAGTTCCTACATAGTCCAACAGAGCGAGCAATCTAGTGTTTTTCAGTAAATTAACAGTGTGATAGAATAGTTTTAATGAGAAAGATTATTGTTGTTGAATTTATTACCCTTGATGGCGTCATGCAGGCGCCAGGTTCCTCTCAAGAAGATGCTAGCGAAGGTTTTAAATACGGCGGATGGATGGGTCCGTATTTTGGTAAAGATGAAGTTGCAGGTCAGGAAATGGAAAAACAAATGAAAGAGACAGCTGGTTTACTCCTTGGACGAAAAACGTATGATATCTTTGCGGGATATTGGCCGGAGCATACAGAACCATGGCCTCAAGTAAACAAAATTACAAAATATGTGGTCTCAAAAACCTTAAAAAAATCAAAGTGGGAAAATACTATAATAGTAAAAGATACTAACGAATTAAAAAAACTAAAGAAATCAAATGGTCCGGATCTACAGGTGTACGGAAGCGGTAATCTTGTCCAGACGTTAATGGAGCACGATTTGGTAGATGAATTTTGGCTCAAGATATTTCCTATTACTCTAGGCAGCGGAAAACGGTTGTTTGATAAAGGTTCAATACCTGCTGCGTTCAAGCTTTTTGAATCTAAAATTTCCCCAAATGGAATAATTTTCGCTTACTACAGACGCGCAGGAAAAGTCATAACAGAATCAATAGCATAATTCTTTTTTAGTTAGCCCAAATTCATAGAATAAAAAGTTCCTACATAATCCAATAGAGCTAGCCAATTGCCAGATACCGTTTTGAAACGGTCTCTTCGAATCCCCGTTCGCACAGTTTTTAACTTGACAATTAACTTGACAATTAGCTTGACAATTAGTGCAGATATCTTTACAATAAATATATGTTCAAACCCAACTACTCAGTTACTCCTAAGTTGCTTACTAATATGAATGAGATTGAGCGTCTCTATGGAAGATTGGAAGGAATGAAAGTCCCACAAAGCCTACTACTTAATCTTAAACGAGATAATCTTATTTCATCCTCTTACGCTTCTAATAGTATTGAAGGTAATCCACTTTCACAGGCAGCTGTTACAAATTTATTACTTAATGATCGAATTCCTGTAAATCGTGACGAAAAAGAAGTTGTTAACTATTTCCAAATTCTTAAAACTCTTGAGGAGCGAGTTAAAGAACCACTAAATATAAGTCAAATTCTTAGTATTCATACACAGCTGATGGCAGGTGTAGATGATGAAATAAAAGGGAAAATAAGAAACAAAGAAATAATTTTAGGAAATAGAGGAGTAAATGGTGAAATTTTTATAAAACACAATCCTCCTTTCCATGATGCCCCTTCTATACAAAATACACTGGAGGGATTAACTGAATGGGTAGAAAAGAGTGAAGAACTTCCAATTTTAAAAGCAGGTCTTTTTCATCATCAGTTTGTTTATATTCATCCGTTTGAAGATGGTAATGGAAGAACATGCAGATTGAGTACCGCTTTAATTTTCTTAAAGTATCATTACCTTATCAATAAATATTTTGTTTTGGATGATTATTATGACGTTGATCGCGACAATTATTCAGATAGTTTGCATTCAGCCGATAAAGGTAGCCAAACACAATGGTTAGAGTACTTTACTGATGGAGTAAAATATTCTCTACAAAGTGCACTATCTCGTATTGAAACTGGAATGACACAATTATCGTTTGATCTGCGACCTTCTCCTAGAGAAAGAGATGCATTAAAGATCATACAAAAATATAGACAAATAAGCACGGCGGATTTATTACGTGAATTAAAAATAACGAGGCAACAAGCTTTTAATTTATTGAAAGCATTAACTGAAAAAGGCTATATTGAAAAAAAAGGAACCACAAAAGATAGTTATTATGTTATAAAATCATGAGTTGATCAAGTTCTACTTAAGGTTACAAGACATTTGCTACATGACTGATGAATTATGAATCCGTATTTGCAATTTTATATATGTCCAGTGATTGCTAGGTTTGAAGTGTTAAGGCTAATTCTGCAATTGTGAGTTAATCGTTAATCCACCGTTTCTTGACTTTCTATATTTATCCTCTCCTACAAAGTTTGTTCCACAACTGAAAAGCACAAACTTGGTCGCAATGATCCGTGCTAGTGTGGTTCTGGCAAAAAGTACAAGAGTCCTAATTAATTCGTAACAGAAATGTTTTACTAACTGTTTGGGTTTTCACTATTCTCATTTAATTCTAACCATATCCTTAGTATTAATAAATATGCTTTACTAAGAGATTTTTCCGATTTTTATCATTGTATGTTTTTGAATTCGTATGAATAAGAAAGAGAGCTTACTTCAGGCTATTGAACACCTAGACAATCATGATCACATTTGTCATATTTATGAAAATCAGAGAGATCAATTTGCAAAGGTGATTCCCTATATTAGGATAGGGCTTGAAAGAGGTGAAAGATGTTTGTATATCATTGATGAAAATATGCAGAGTCAGGTTATGAAGGCAATGGGAAAGGAAGGTATTAATGTTGCTAAGGCTTTAGAAAGTAAAACATTGGTTTTCGCGACTGCCAAGGGTTCTTATCTAAAAGGTAGAAGAAAATTCGATCCAGACTCATTTCTTACTGTTTTATCAAAAAATGTACGTATTGCCAAGAGGAATGGTTTTAAATCACTAAGAATTATTGGCGAGATGACATGGGTTTTAGGAA
>CAZRBN010000073.1:0-6164 GCA_964598355.1 uncultured Gammaproteobacteria bacterium | reverse complement strand
CTGAAACAAAATAAAAAACTGTTGCAGGGTCTTGTGACAAATTCATGTATCCATGAGCAACCCCACGAGGAATGAAAACCATATATGACTTCCCTCCTCCAAAAACAAGTCTCATGGTTGTGTCTTTCGTTGGTGAATCTTCTCGCAAATCCCAAAGACCAATGAGTAACTTATCTGATGGTAGAACAGTCTGTGCTTCATCTTGTTTGAGGTGAAAATGCCATGCTTTGACTGTACCTGGCATGACTTTGGAACGGTTGATTTGTCGTACCTTAAAATCTTCAAAACCTTCTGCCATACCCTCTGGGGTAAGACGTAATACTTCTGAAAAGTCACCATCTTCCCCAATAAAATTTTTTATTTCAACAATCTTTACTCCTTCAATAACGGGTTTTTTTGTATAGTCTTGGACTTGGATAAAATTCTGATATTCTTTGGCAATATCGGAGAGTTTTAAAGGATCAGGCATAGTAAAAGTATAGAGGAAGTACTAGATAAAGTCAAAAGTCATGAATCGGATTTCTGGGCCCTTCGACTCATCCGCCAGTTAGGGGATTTCGCTCAGAGAATAATTTTTTTGGTGAGCGGAGTCAAGCTAAGCTTGACGAAGTCGAACCATATTCTTTATGGTCTATCTTGTCCTTGGAATTTGCCTTGGTATGTTGCTTTCCCCTCTGTCCGTTGAAAGACCAATTGGCAGATCTTTTCCCCTGCATGTAATTCCAAGACATTGGGTCCAAGGTTGGTAATTTCTAAGACTTGGTGATTGGAAATACCCGGCTGGATAAGTCCTGCTGAAATATGGATAAGAAGTCCCATTCTGGCAAATCTGCTTCTTCCTTCAATCCATGCACAAATATCTGAAGGCAGAGTTATTTTCTCCAGAGTTACTCCGAGGACTGTTTCCTGTGGATGGATAAGAAAAGTATCTTTTGTGACTTCATGGGTATAGTCTTTATAATCTGTTGCTTCGGTGAGTGGAATAGGATCTTCTATTGTTTTGAAAACCCGGAAAACATTTCCAAGAGTAAGGTCAATAGATGCTTCTTTAATTTGGGAAGGGTTTAATTGTGGCTCTACTCTGATTGTTTGTTTTTCGAGTTCGGAAATGATTGCATCATGAGTAAGAATGGACATAGTAAGACTAGTATAACATGTTAGGCAGTAACTGCGGAGGTTCGTCTGCCTGAGTGGGTATAAAAGCCTGTTGATTCTTTTCCTTTTAGATAATCCTCTCTGAGGTGAGCCAAATCCTCGTTTTGTGAGATAACGTCTACATTTCGGGTTTCCACCGTTCCATGAGGAGTAAGACAACTAACTTTTCGTTTGTTTTCAGTGTAAAGAATAAAGTTACTGGATAAAATTCCTAGCAATTCTCCAACGCTTTTATAATCTGTTAGGTCTTTGGGTAAGTCTTCTGACTGTATATTTGATAAGCCATACTCTGTTTGATAGTCGTGTCGTAACATGTTTTCTCTTGCTGTAATATTACTGGTTTTGGGTAGCTCTCCTGTTTGTAGCACTCCATCGTATTCTGCACGCAACTGATGTTCTATTCCTCCCCACACTTCCCCATTCCCCATTGAAGATTGTGTTGGCAAAAGTGCAAGTACACCTTTATTTGCTACGACAGCATTTGTTATTCGATATTCCATTTGCTGAGCGCAATCATCTCCATGTCGGCCTCTCATACACATACATGCTCTCTCAATTCCAACATGGAGTGGATCATCATGTAATTCTCCTGCAAATCTTCCAGAAAGAGATTGTCCTGACAAAAGCTCTATCCTATCTTTGGTACCATCATCTTGTTGTACTGTGACTGATGTAAGGAAAAGTGGATCAGGACCCCATGGAGTTGCAATTTGTCTTTCTGGATGAATAGTAAACTGACCTATTTGCCTATCTTCTGAAAGAGTTTCTCTCGTTGGAACATGCAAAGAAGCAACAGTAGCTTTTGAAAGGTCTAGGTGATAGCCATCACTAAGTTGATTAATACAATCTTTTATAACCTCAGGAGATGGAAGGTCTTGAGGAAGGAAAAGATCTTTGGGATCTGAGGTAAGACGAAGGGTTGTACGAAGTGAAAGGACGATTCCAGGCTCTTTAGACAACGTTGCATTTTGCCATAATTGCCTTGTTGTTGCTTCAAACATTTGATCTGTTTCAGGTTGAGTAAAGATATGAACATGAGGTATTGTAGGAGTCGTTCTTCGGTCTTTTGGTTCGGGAGTTGGAGTGAGGGGTGGAAGTTCTACTCCTTTTGTTATAATGTCAAAATATACTGTTTCCCCTGTTAGTGGATGAGTAACTTCACTGATATATCTCATACCAAGAGGCATTCCTGTTTCTGGTCCTCCATGAAACATTGGTTCTGGCTGAAATGTTCGGATGCCGCTTCCTTGTTCTTTTACAAATCGTTCTAATTTTACATGATGAGGTGGTAGAGGAGCTGTATGTGTTTCAGGTTTTTGAGGTGGGAGAAAAGCTCGTTCGGTCATAGTTTTTAGTTATAAAAAAAAGCAGCGGATGCTGCTTTTTGAGTCGAAAAAACGACAGAAAGAATTGTTGGATGCTTAACAATTTCCCAAAGGAGAGCAATACAAAGAGGAAGAAATAAGGAGAGTTTGCCTAAAAAAAAATCAGAGTTTTTCATACGCCTCTGAAAATTAATTATGAAGGAAATGGTTATTGTGTGTCAAGAAGAAGTTTTTAAAGAAAATAGTGCTTTTTATGCAAAATATGAGAGATTTAGAGGGTATAAACAGTAAAAAATCAATTATTTCCTCTTTTTTGTAAGAAATTCTTTCCCGTGTCCTACGGTAATATTAACTGGAATTTTCTGTTTACAAAGCTGACAATCCTTCTCATCCCATGCTTCTGCTTGCACTGTTGCTAACGATGAAAATGGTGCACCAATAAAATCAGATGTAATATTCTTAGGGTCTCTATTGACCATAACACCTACTGCAACAGTATTTCCTCCAGCTTCTCGTACACTTTGAATAACTTTTTTTACAGAGCCTCCTGTATTCGTGATGTCTTCTATAACCAAGACTCGTTTGCCTTTAACTAATGTATTGTACCCTCGTTTAAAAATTTGATTTTTATTTTCATCTTTCTCAGTATATAGTCCAAGTATCTCTTTTCCTGTTAACTGGGATAAGAAATAAGCAGTCCATTGAGAGAGAATAATACCTCCAAGTGCAGGAGAAACAACTGTTTCTATATCGTCATCTTTATATTTTTCAGCAAACATTTTCCCTACTTCTGAAGCAAATTTAGTATGAGGATATAATGCATCTTTATTAATGTATACGCTCATATGTTTGCCTGAAGTTCCGACAATATGGCTATCTGTAATAATCGCACCGACTGTCTTTAGGATCTTGAGAAGTTTTGTTTGTGTATTCATACTTTATTTTCCCTACGCATGATTGGATGTTGTTGGGTGGGCTAACTCCTGCGCAAGCATATCCCCTACTGAAATGACTTCGAGTTTGGGAAATTGCTTTTCAGGAGGAATGGCAACTGTATCGGTAACATAGACTTTTTTAATAGGTGCATTTTGGAGTTTGGATGGAGCATCAACAGAAAAAATAGGATGAGTCGCGAAGACAATTATCTCTTCAATACCTTGCGCATGAAGTAACATTGCTGAGGTAATAATGGTACCTCCAGATGAAATCATATCATCCACAAGAATTGCCCGTTTTTTTCCTGTGAGTGACTCTTCTTTAACAGACTCCATTGATATGGTTCCTGTTGCTAAATCACGGCTTTTTTCTAAGGCAACATAGGGCATATTGTCCAGAAGACCAGATAATCTTTTTATTCGATTAAGGCCTCCATGATCAGGTGAAACTAAGATAGTCTCCTGTGTATTCCACTTTTGTTTTGTTATTTCCTTAGCAAAGAGAGGTAATGCTGAGAGATGAGAGACTGGAATATGAAAAAGATTTGGGATGTTTGGTGAATGCATATCAACGCTTATTAATTTGTTAACGCCAACATTCTCTAAGATCTGAATAACAACCTCAAGAGATACTGCTTCTCCTTCCCTGAAAACATGATCTTGTCTTTGATAACCAAAGTATGGAACAACTGCGGTAATATATTTTGCCCCCGATCTTTTTAATGCGTCTACAATAAAAAATAACTCCATGTAGTTGGTATCTACTGGAGTTGACGCTGTCTGTACAACAACGGTTTTTTTATCAATTACCTTATCATGAATGCGGATCCGCCGCTCTCCATCGGGAAAAACATGGACATCAATAAGAGAAAGAGGAATAGTGAGCGATTTTGCAATCGCTTCGGTAAGAGGCCTATTTGCACTTCCAGAAAATAATTTCATAGGTGTAGTATATCAGGTTTATTACATACTGAGTGATTAAGATAGTACGTTTTTCTTGGCTCACTATCTTTGCACTTGTCGATATCTAGTATCTCCATTTATTGACCTCATCTCGTAATGCTGCTGCTTTTTCTCTGGCTTTTTGGGCGAAGTCTTTTCCATCTCCTGCAAATAAAATTTCTCTGGATGAATTAATAATAAGTCCTGCTTTTTGAGAATTCAACCCAGCTTGCATAAGAGTTCCCACTTTTCCACCCTGTGCCCCAAGTCCCGGGGTAAGGATCGTCATGTCTCCCACGACTTCCCTGACCTTTTGCAGTTCTTCTGGATATGTTGCGCCAACAACAAGAAAACAATTTTTATTGGTATTCCACTCACTAGCTACATGTTTAGCAACAATTGTATAAAGTGGGTTATTGTCTATAAGTAGATTTTGGAATTCTCCAGATCCTGGATTGGAAGTTTTACAGAGTATAAAAATTCCTTTCTCCTTTCTGTCTAAAAATGAGTAAATGGCTTCCTGTCCTAAATATGGGTGAAGTGTTACTGCGTCTACGTGTAAATAATCAAAAGCAAATTGTATATACCCTTTATTCGTATTGCCAATATCTCCTCTTTTACAATCCAAAAGAATTGGAATTTCCGGATGATTTTCCCTTAAGTAGTCACATGTTTTTTTCAACTCCCCTATTCCCTGCTCCCCAAAGGCTTCATAAAAAGCAGAATTTGGCTTGTAACAGCAAACAAGATCTGCAGTTTCATCAATAATAGCTTTGTTAAATGTAAAGAGTGGATTTTTTATTTTTTGCAGGTGTGGTGGAAGTTTTTCCAGTACTGGATCTAAGCCTACACAAAGAAGTGAATTATTTTTTTCTATTATTGCATCTAATTTTTGTTGAAAAGTCATATACGTAACACCTTCCCTGATTTCACTCTCCTTCTGGGAGAGGGTCAGGGTGAGGTTTTAATGTAATGTTATACGTTCACCCTTTATAATTTTCTTTTCTTGAGCAGAAAAACTTCCCCAATGATATTGTAGTATCTCATCAAGGGTTACAAAAGATATAATTTTTTGACCTGTTTGCTTTTCAAAGGAGTCAAGCATTTCTTTATTTCTTACCACTAGACTTGCGCTTGCAAGTGCTTTTGGTAAATTCTTCGACTCTTTCAATTGTTTCAATGTTTCCTTTATTGTTTTTCCTGAAGTGAAAACATCATCGAGCAGAATCCATTGTTTGTCATCAGTTAGTGATCCATAGATAAGTGGATGTACTCCTTTTTCTACTTTATGAATAAACTTCGAGACAACAATGGCTCTGCTTATTTGCCTGTCTGAAAATTGGTGAACAAGATTTGTAAGTTCGGGGCTTCCCGATGTTGGGATACTGAGCACGCCATAGTTTTCTTGACCATTCTCAAGTAGTTTTTCTCGAATTAAGGTATCCATAATACGTCCAAACAATTTTCTATATTCCAAATGAGTAAATAAAGGAATTCGATGATTTAAATAAATCCGTGACCACGTTCTGCCTAATTCACCATGTTTTAATGTGAATGGCTTATTGCTAATAAGCAACGTATCGTATGTATTCTTCTGAAAAAGAGCGCTTAAGTACTCTTTCTTCAAAGTCTCGAGAGTATGTTGATTGTTATGTATGGCAAAGGAATAGCTATATTTACTTTCCCAAATTGTTTTGGCTTCTGCTCCTCGTATTTCGTCTAAGCTTTTGATACCCGCTTTCTCCATATATGCAACAATTCCACGATTAATTTTCCCAGGAAGAGTTGGCCCTTCAGCAATAAGCCC
>CAZRBN010000072.1:0-6174 GCA_964598355.1 uncultured Gammaproteobacteria bacterium | reverse complement strand
ATATATTTATGCCTGGGGAAAAACGTTTTGGATGGCCTGTAGGGCTTCATACAGTCAGTATCCTTGATATTGATTCAAAGCTTGGTGTTCCAAGAAGACTTATTGGGTTATCATTTGCTCGAGGGACAGATTCGATTGAATTTGGGAAAGGCAAAACAGCGCAATTCAGATATTTTAATTCTGATTATTTTATTCAACAAGGACCTGAGGCAAGAGAAATATATACTGATGCATTTCTAAATGCTACATTTTACAATCAGAGAGAGGCACAGGCCACATTACTTTTTGCAAAAGATTTTGATCCAGATTTTCAGCTTCATCATGCTCCAGTTGCGGGAGTTGTTTGGGCACTCGTTCCTTCTCGTCAGTTACAGACAGAACAACCATTGTTGGTAGAGCAGGCGAAGGAGGTTGCAATGCAGAAAGGCTTAACTGGGATAGAAAGTATGCCTTTTGTAGAAATTGGGGCAGTGTTTCATAGGCATGATGCATCTATGGACCATCCATATACAGAAGATGGAATAGATGTTGTGCTAGCCTCAAGGAGGGGAAAAGGGTTTACACAGGTCACGGTAGATCCTACAGCACGTAAGGGGAGTCCAACAAGAATTGTTTTAGAGGCTGCAACAAGAAGTATTTTGGAAGCAACTCAAGGAGCTGGTGCAATTATCATTGCACGTATTGGAGAGGATAATAAAGAAGCTCAAAAGTTGGCAAACCAAAATGGCTTTCAATCTACATCCATAACAATTCCTACTGAAAGAAAATGGTTTGATAAAGTTGCCAGTCATACTGAAACAATTATAGAGCGCTACTGGGTTGGAGTATTAGGGTCGAATGGGTAAATGCTTCTTTCTAATAAATCCCAAACCTAAATTTTAATATATTTATACTATCTCAGCAGGCCCTAAGTAACTTTGTGGGGATATACTTTTACAATTTATAATTTTGTTACAGATCCAAAATGTGCTTGACTTCTGTTAAAAAAGAGAAAATAATGGATATATGGTACAAGGTTCATTCGCCCTTGGCGGTCTATAAACCTCAAGGTCACATGTTTACATAACTGTTCAACAAGAAGAGTTGAATAGGCTGATTTATTCGTCGATAGTAGTATTTTTATCTATCAGCTTTTTTTTGGCAAACAAAGACTATCTTTCCCGTTTTTTTACTTACTCTTGGACGAATGACATCAATCATTTTTTTTATAGTGAATAACTTTTCAAGAGACTGTTTTACTCTTTCTATAGGAAATGAACTTTCAGGAATATTCCCTTCACTTACTGAAATACTCTTCCCGTGTAGTGTAAAAATTTGTGTAGAAAAATTATAGAGAGGCTCACGAAGAGGGGAGACTTTTACTGTAAAGAATTGGTCATCCAGGAGTGGGCTTACGTATCGAGGCATCGTACTCAGTCTTTCAAAGCGTACAAGGGTATTCATGTCAAAAATAAAAATACCATCTTTTTTTAAGTGATCGTATGCGTTCTTGAATGTTTTTTCCCAGCCGGAAAATACAGGTATATGATTAATAGAATCAGAAAAGCAGATAATTGCATCAAATTGATTATTCAGGGAGAAGTCACTCATATCTGCTAAATAAAACTTATTTGTTGGAAATTTCTTTTTTGCAATGTCTAACATATGCTTTGAGATATCAAGACCAGAAAAAGTATATCGCTTTGGGAGTCCCCCTAAAATCATTCCAGTTCCACAGCCAACCTCCAAAAGTAGGGTACCGCGAGGGTTATACGTATCAAGAAGAGTATTTACAAGTTGCGTTACTTTAGGAAAGTCGGAGCTGGCATAGATATCATAAAAATTAGAAAAATCCTTGCTATAGGTTGTCTGTTTAAACCTCATAATAATTTTTATATCTGGTGAGAGTATACAGGAATAACACTATAAAATAAAGATATGTTAGTATATTATTATGAATAAAAATGTACAAGAACAGCTGAAGCGGTACTCTCAGTTGTCTGTAGCACTCTCCCAGGCATCTTCTGAATCTCAAGCTGCAGAGATTGTCATGACATTGGGATGTTCGCTTCTTGGGGCATATGCAGCAGGGATGTGGATTGCAAAGAAAAGTTTCCGATTACAACTGCTTAGTCATATTGGAAGAAAAAAACAAGACTTTGATACTATCACTAATATACTAAATAATCCCCACAAGTCTATTATACAGACAGTACTTCCAGGAGATGAGATATTTGTAGTAGATTTGGCTTCTCTCAAACAGTTTTCTCAACTATACGATCAACTCAAAGATATTGTCTCAACCTGTACTATTGTTGGATTTCAGACAAAGAAACTATATGGCTATGCGCTATTTTTTTTCCACAAATCTCACCATATTTCTTCGACTTCCAAAGAGCTGGTACAGTCTTCGTTTGAACAGTTTTTACGGATTACAGAAAAGCAGTTGCCTCGTTCTGTTAATCACTTTTCATCGGATGATATTACAAAAAAGCTTATCGGTCTTCAAAAAATTACATCACTTTTATCAAATGCATTTACAAAAGAAAAAGTAGGAGAAATTATGATTAGAGCAGGTTTTACTATGATTGGCGCACAAGTTGGGGAAGTATCGCTGGTGAATGAAACTTCTCAAAGTTATGATGCAATCGTTGAAGTAGGGTATCCTCAAGACCTTAAAGCAACGTGGCCTAAAATATATAGTACTAAGGAGAGTTTTCTTTCAAATCAAGTTATTACTACAGGAAAGCCCTTATTTATTTCAGATGCACAGTCAATAGATAAGAACTATAAAATATTGCATGGAATTATTCGAACAACGGGGATACGTTCTCTATCATTGTTACCTTTAAAAATTAAGAATAAAACAATTGGGTGTATGAATTTCTATTATACTACTCCTCAGCTCTTTCCAGAATTCGATAGGCAAATTCTTTTTATGCTTGCTCGTCAATGTGCACAAGCTTTAGACAGAGTTATTTCTCAGGAAAATTTACAACAGTCAAAATTAAATATGGAGAGAATTCTTTTAAAAATAGGTGAGGGGATTATTATACGAGAAGTACATGGAAAAGTTCTTTTTATGAACCATGAAGCAAAGACTATTTACGCATCATACTTTCAGAATGATGCAAACAGCTTAATCGTGCAAAAGAAACTTCTCTCGATTCAAGATGAGGAGGGGAGTGATGTAGACATGGAAAGGTTTCAATTCGGAAACATGTTACAAAAGCCTATGGTGTATGAACGAGATATTTGTTTTACCTGGGACGATGGAACAAATCAATGGATACGAGTAAAATCTTTTCCAATTATGCACAAGAAATCCTTACAAAATATTGTGGACATTTTGCAAGATATTACTGATTTAAAGCAAAAAGAGTATGTAAAAGAAGAATTTATTAGTATTGCAAGCCATGAATTAAAAACTCCTTTAACGAGTCTTACCTTATATCTCCATACTCTCCAAAAGCTTTTAGATCATAAAGAGTACGAAATGGCTAATCGCATCGTAGCAAGAGTTACAGAGCAAACAAATAGGATGTCCTTTCTTGTGAATGATATGCTTGATATTACTAAGATGAAATATGGTGATTCGCGAGTACAGAAAAAACGCATGCTACTTGAAGAGCTGGTAAGAGAAACAGTTAGTGAAGTCCAAGCTACAACAAGTACTCATACTATTCATATAGCAGGAGGTGCCAAAGGGAAGATAGTAGGGAACAAAGAAAAGCTTCGTCAAGCCATAACAAACCTTCTGAGTAATGCACTGAAGTATTCTCCGAATGCAAATCGGATCAATGTGACTATTGCCCAAAATCAACACGGGATAAAAGTTTGTGTTACAGATTATGGTATAGGTATTGAAGAAAAAGAGATAAAAACTATTTTTAAACCCTTTGTTAGGGCACAAAGTCATCACAAACTCCATATGCCTGGTATGGGACTTGGGTTATATATTACCCAAGAAATAATAAGAATGCACAACGGAAAGCTTTGGGTAAAAAGTGACTCTCAAAAAAAACAAACAACCTTTTGCTTTCTTCTCAAGGTAGCTTAGTAGAGGCTAACTAACTTTGTTTGAAACGTATTATTATAATCTTTGATATAATCTCTGTATGAAAAATGCTCTAATCCTTCATGGAACAAATGGCAACTCTTCTGAAAACTGGTTCCCCTGGCTTAAGACGGAACTGGAAAAGTTAGAATATGAAGTATGGGTCCCAGACTTACCTCAAGCAGAAAAGCCCAATATTGAAAGATATAATAAATTTATTCTCGCAAATAAAGAGTGGAAGTTTGACAGTGAAGCAATAATTATTGGCCATTCATCAGGAGCAGTGGAGGTTCTTGGACTATTAGAAGCATTACCAGAAAATATAGTTGTCAATAAATGTTTTCTGGTTGGTTCTTTTATCAACGACTTAGGTTGGGATTCTCTTAATGAATTATTTCTCAAACCGTTTGATTTTGAGAAAATTAAAAAACATGCGAAAGAATTTATTTTCATTCACTCAGATAACGATCCTTATTGTCCACTTGATCACGCAAAGTATTTAGCAGAAAAATTGAATAGTGAGTTAATAGTTGAAAAGGGTCAGGGGCACTTTAGTGGTAAAAATGTAAAAATTCCTGTCATCTTATCTAAGCTAAAATAGCCTCAAAGGTTCCAACGTTCCTGCGTCCTATGATCAGTTTGATATAGTTTCCGAAGCTAGAAAAGATCGAGCTAAGTAACTTTGTTGGAAACGTATTATTATCAAAATTCTTATAGCAAATTGCTATAAATAGGAAAACGCATTATATTACGTTTATGGGGAAAAAAGATCAGACAAAACTAGTGAGAGCATATAAGAAATACCGCACAAATAAGAAAAAAAATGTGTTGGGTTTTTTCCGTACATTTATGCCAGAAATTATATTTCGTACAACTAAATTGGAAGGCGAGAGAGTAACTCGCAAAATGGTGTTTACTTTGTTTAGGTAATGAGGAAATTATCTAAAAAACCTCAAGGTGCAACTTCAGATAAAGAAACAGCGACAGCATAGGTACTTGGTTTCTTTCGTTTCTGTTTATTCCTTTCTAGAGGAGTACTTTTGATGCATGTCACCGATGGTAGCCTCCTGTTGCGATGATTTATGATTAGTTGATCAAGCAGTTGTCCTTGTTCTTTCTTTGCTGCTTTCTTGTACACGAATGCCAGTTTTCGTACCAGTGCTTGTTTTGCTTCCAAATCCGTAGATTCACCCCCTTCCAGGCAGTACCATGGGTTGTATGTCACTAAGAAAATTATCTGAGGCAACGAATTACTTTCACCAACATTTTCCTTGAAGTAATGAGATCTCTTGTAAATAGGTAAGGCTTGTAGTATTATTCGTGTATGAGTAATCACGAACAGGATGGAAGTCCAAGAGCAATGCATAGATTTATTAACGTCTTAACTCCTGACCAGATTCACAGCGCGTTGCAAAGAAGTACATTACAATCTGATAGAAGCAGCGATGAATTTATTAATGCAAAACTTCGTTGGATAGGAGAATACATCCAGTTTGGAGAAGCTTCTAAAGAGCCAGCGTTATCATGGATGGATATGAATAGATATATGCATGATACTGTTGGGAAGATAACAACTCCGCAGTTTTGGAATGACATGTTTACTGCAATTGGTGGAAACCACGCTCGAGCAATCGCTGATGAAAGAAGCGTACCTTTGGATTCACAAAAAGGAATAAACCATTCCGTTGCAGAATTTATAGCAGATAATAACGAAGGATTTTATGGATTAAGTGTAAAACTTATTATGTTTGCTGCGGCTCTTGGTCCTGAGTTTTCAAACTATATAGGCACTCCTGCCCATAGACAAGGGGTATTCTATCGTTTAAGTGGTAAAAAAAGATTAGACAGAGAATTTAGAGAAAAAGCAACAGCATTGCCGGCTGCAGAGCAAATAGCAAACACCCTTGATGGTCCTGCAAAGAATTCTCAAGAACTTTTAGAACGATTAGTAACCCTTTTCCCTGAAAGTCTCGGAGTAAGAACTGGACAGACAGCATTTGAAGCACTTATGAGAAGAGACACAACAGGGGTTAATGCCTTTTCTCACCTACGAAATGGAGAAATACATGCTTGTCCAGCTACTCACCTTACAGAGGGAATTTTTACAGCTTTGGGACAAATTATGAGAACTAAGGAAT
>CAZRBN010000071.1:5285-6188 GCA_964598355.1 uncultured Gammaproteobacteria bacterium | reverse complement strand
CAAGCGCTTGTATGCAACCATATGTTTAGGAGTTCCACCAATTGGAAACAGTTTTTTTGGTCTAACAAGCTCCATAAGAAGCATCAATTCTTCAGCAGACCCATGGCCTGAAACATGAAATTCTGAAGAAATATCAGAGTACATGACTCGTGCACCTATTTTTGCTATGGTATCAACCAGCGAATTTACCATAACTTCATTACCAGGAATTGGATCAGAGGAAAAGACTATGGTATCTTGCTGATTCATTTTCACTTCTTTATGTTCACCTGTCGCAATACGAGTCAGTGCTGAATTTTCCTGACCCTGAGACCCTGCAACCATCAAAACCAACTGATTATCTTTATATTGTTTTATTTGGTCGAGTCTCACTTCCATCCCTTTTGGCATTCGGATGAGTCCTAATGTTTTGGCAACATCAACAGTCTTAACAAGAGATCTACCAACAAAGCAGACATGCTTATGCAGCTTTTCTGCTGCAAGAAGAGTTTGATTAATACGGTTAATATTAGAAGAATAGGTAGTCAGAATAAATTTTCCTCTTGCATCTTCCATTTCGCGAAAAATAGTATCTGTTAATTTGTCTTCAGAAGGAGTATGTCCAGGTCTTTCAGATCCCAAACAATCTGATAACAAACAAATAACCCCTGCTTCTCCACATTTGGCAATTTTAGCAAAATCAGTTTTCTTTTTATCAAATGGTGTTAAATCAAATTTAAAGTCACTCCCATGATAGATATTCCCTATAGGCGTCCGAATAAAAATATGAGAAGTATCAGGGACTGAATGTGTCACCCTAATAAATGATGCCGAGAAAACACCTAAATGCAACTCATGATCGGATTCAAAGGGGACAGCCTGTACTGTCTTTGAAACACCAAAATCCTTCAGCTTGTTCGTGGC
>CAZRBN010000071.1:0-5275 GCA_964598355.1 uncultured Gammaproteobacteria bacterium | reverse complement strand
GGCAAGTGCAGCAGTCAAAGGTGTAGCAAAAATAGGAAAATCAGGTAACTCGGGAAGGATAAAAGGTAATGCACCCATATGATCTTCGTGCCCATGTGTAATAAGCATTCCCACGATTTTTTTACCAGCCTGAAGAGATTTTTGAACATACGAGATATCTGGAAGTAACAGGTCGACTCCAAGCATTGTCTCGTCCGCAAATCCAAGTCCACAATCTACCAGAAGCATTTGATCCTGATATTCATAGACATACATATTGCGGGTAACAACACCAACACCACCTAAGGGGATAATTTTAACAATTTCTTTATTGTCCATATTATTAGTATATATCATTACTATTGCAATTAATTTTCAATCAAATTCCAATTAAGAATACTCAAACTGTTTAGAAATTGAAGCAATGAAAATTCAATGAAAATTGAGAATTAAAAATTGAAAAATTGAGGTTATCTATTGTAGTCACGTTTTGGACCATATGGTCTTTTTTGTTGTCTTTTTTCTCTTTCAAATTGCATTGCAAGTGGATGCTTTGGTTTGTCTGCACCATGATCTCCTCCTGTATTACTTCGAAAATCTCTGTTTTCTCGTGGGCCTTCTCGAAAATCTGTCCGTGGTTGTCTTGGTTGAATTTGAGAAGGGTCAATCATAGAGAGGTTTATCCGTCCCTGATCATCAATTTCTGCCACCCAAACTTTAACATGATCTCCAATATTTACAACTTCCGAAGGATTTTGGACAAAATGATCTGTCATTTTTGAGACATGAACCATTCCTTCTTTTCCTGGCAAGAATTCAACAAATGCGCCAAATGGAAGGATTCTTTTTACTTCTGCATCTTCAAATACTTCTCCAACTTTTACTTCTCTGACCAATCCTTGTATCCATGTAGCAGCTTGCTGTACCTGATCCTCTGAAACACCGGAAATATTTACGGTTCCATCGTCTTCAACTTCCACATCTGCACCCGTTGTTGCAATAATATTTTTAATAACTCGTCCGCCAGGACCGATAACTTCACCAATTCTCTCGACTGGTACTTTTACAACCACTACTTTTGGTGCGTATTCTGAAACAGATGTTCTTGAAGAGGCAATTGCTGCAAGCATAACATCCAAAATCTTTAATCTTGCTTCTCGTGCTCGCGCAAAAACTTCCTCAATTTGCTCAACAGTAAGTCCACCGTCTTTTACATCTAATTGAATTGCTGTAATACCATCTACACTTCCTGCAACTTTAAAGTCCATATCTCCTGAAAAATCTTCAAGTCCTAAAATATCGGTAAGAAGCACATATTTTTCTCCATCTTGTACACGTCCCATTGCAATACCAGCAACTGGAGCCAAAAGTGGTACGCCTGCAGTCATGAGTGCAAGTGTTGATCCACAAGTTGATGCCATAGATGTAGAGCCATTCGATGCTAATACTTCTGAATTAACTTGAATTGTATAGGGGAAGACGTCCTTACTTGGAATAACACCTAAAAGGGCTCGCTCACCTAAAGCTCCATGTCCAATTTCACGTCGTGATAAGAATCCAACTCTACCTGTTTCACCAACAGAATATGGAGGAAATGAATAATGATGAATATATCGTTTTTTTTCTTCACCTTCTGGGGATTCCAAAAGTTGCTCCATTCGTCCTGCACCAAGAGTGACAATACTCAATGCTTGTGTGTCTCCTCGTTGGAACAATCCTGATCCATGAACTCTTGGTAAGACGTCTATCTCTGCACTAAGTGGTCTAATTTCATCAATTTTTCGTCCATCTGGTCTTTTTCCTTTTTCTAAAATGTTTGCTCGAATAATTTTGAAGAAGACTTTTTCAACTGCCTTTGCAATTGCTTTTTTATCTACTTTTGATGTCTTGTCCTCTGTTGTTACATCATCAAAGATTTTTTCGACAAGTGCTTCTTGATCTGCACTACTTCCTTCATTCTCTGCACGAAGAGCAACAAGATTTTCAATATCTTTCTTGTATGTTTTTTCAACAATAGCAACATATTCCGAAAGTTGTGTATCTGGAGCAACTGTTACTTTTTCATGTCCAGCTTCTTTTGCAAATTCTTCAATAAAGGAAATTAACTTTTGTGTTTCATCATGTGCCTTAGCAATTGCTTCAAGGGTAATATCTTCACTAACTTGCAGTGCGCCTGCTTCAAGCATCAGTGTTTTTTCGCGACTTTGTGTTGCAACTAAATCTAATTGAGACTCAGCCAAAATTTCCCCACCTGGATTATACAGATATTCTCCATCTTTGTAGCCCATGCGTATTGCGCCAATTGGACCTTTCCAAGGGATTGGAGACATAGCAAGTGCCGCAGAAACAGCAATAATAGACAAAACATCTGACTCATTTTCACCATCAACTGAAAGCACAGTTACAACAACCTGTACATCATTTTTATATTCTTTAGGGAAAAGAGGTCGAATAGACCTATCAATAAGTCGTCCAGTCAATACTGCTTCGTCAGTTGGTCTGCCTTGTCTTTTAACCCAACGACTTCCTTTAATACGTCCTCCTGCATACAATCTTTCAATGTATTCAACAGATAATGGGAAATAATCAAGTGTGGTTTCTTTTTTAGAGGCAACAACTGTTGCTAACACCATTGTGTCGCCAAGGCGTGCTACAACAGATGCGGTTGCTAATTTTGCTAATTTACCAGTCTCAAGTGTTAACTTTTTTCCGGCGAATTCAACTGATTTTGAGGTAAATTTCATTATATCTATTCGTTCTTTCTTACTTCTTAACTTTGTAATTATATAACAATTATCTTTATTATGCTACCAGTAACATAGAAGGATATCCGATGTTAACTACGCAGGCCTAACTTCTGAATAATTTCTTCTGCTCTTTTTTTATCAACTTTCTCTAAGAAGTTAAGGAGTCTTCGTCTCTTTGCAATCATAGACAAAAGTCCTCGTCTACTATGATTGTCATGTGCATGACCTTGTAAATGTGCAATAAGAGATTTAATTCGATGAGTTAAGAGTGCAATCTGTACCTCAGGACTACCTGTATCTCCGTCTTGAGTCTGAAACTCTTTAATAATATCTTGTTTTTGTACTGTATTAAGAACCATAAAGTGTTACTATTATACCAGCTTCTGATATATTCTGCAATGATTGATTATGCCTGAGATCAAACTAAACACAAAGTTAATTTTCAATGTATAATTTACAATTTTTAGATATGAGGTTATTGAAAATTTTATAATACCGTAGAGCCCTTATATACCTTTGGAGTTAACCAATCAGCTGGTGGCTGTTGATTGTTTGGCTGTTGATTTTGTGGTTGCTGATTTGGTTGTTGAGCTTCAGTCTGTGGCTGAGGTTGTTGAGCAACTGGCTGGGACTGTGACCCAGGCTGAAATTGTTGACCCTGAGTTTGGCCGAGGGGTTGACCTTGAGCCTGGCTGAAAGGTTGTTGTGGCATTGGCTGTTGAAATTGTGGTATTTGAACTGGCTGAACAGCTGGTGCCGCTTGAACAGGCTGTTGCTGTGGGAAGTAATTACTTGTTTCCATAGGTGTTGTCGTAGGATTTGCAAAATTACCATTCACCGATCTCACTGCACCTTTTTTCATAAGAATACCTGCCATTTCAAATGCTAAATAACTTCCTCGTCCATTTTGAAAGTCAGCATTTGCTGATAAAATTCCAGACAAAAGATTCTGTGAGGTATCAACATCTAACTCAATCTGTGGCTCAAGAAGGGTTAAGAAATCAGCAACCATTTCTGAAATAGAACTAAATCTTGGTGAAACATGAACAACATCTCCATATCCAGTATTTGTTTGCTTGTTATCAATATTCACCACTGTTGTATTACCCATTTCTGCAGCATTAATAACACCTGAAACTTGATTGAGATCTGTAACTCCGATCATAAAAAGCAGTGTTGGCATTGCTCCACCTTGTTTAAATTGTACGTCTGATTGCGTAAATGAAAGACCATTTGCTCCTGCTTTGACAACAATATTTAATTGTCCGTTATCTACCGTATATGAAACTTTTTCAATTTCTCCTTCTCGATAAGGGAAAGTAACCATCAAATCTCCCCCTGCACCAGAAAGAGATTTCTGAACTTTATCAATACCGACAAGTGAAGAAATAGCAACGGTTGGATCAGTTGGTGAAGCAACACTGACATTCTTACCCATTTGCTTGAGAGCTAAATACATACCGAGTCCTGCAGCCATTTCGTCATGGGTAGGGTTTGGGGAAACAATAATGCCGATTGATTGATGTTGAGTTACCAGGTCTTTGAGACGCTGGAACATGTTATTATCCATAATTAACTATGAGATATTATAACATCTCCTACTGAAAAGTCAAGAAAAGGAGAAATAAGAATACCAGCTTCTTGATTTTTTTCCACTTTTGAGGCTGTACTTTTGCCTTGTCGTAAAGAAACAACGCTACTTTCACCAATTACTATATCATCTCTCATGATACGAATCTTATCACCTTTCGCGACTCTTCCTTCAAGGACTTTTATACCCAAAACCTGTGTCTTTTCAAAGGGAAATGTAGCTAAAATTCGGGCGGCACCATACAGCTGTTCCATACCAGCCAGGGCCTTCCCTTCCATAACATCCTTCAATTCATCCAGTAATTCATAAATAATGGTGTAATTTTTGAGTAAGACTTTTTCAGTAATAGCAAATTTAATTAGGTCTGGCTTCAGTTTGAGGTTAAAAGTAAGAATAATAGACCCTGTTGACTTAGCCATAAGGACATCTGCCTCCGAAACATCTCCTGTTTTGGATAAAATAACAGTGACGCCTTCAGGAAGAGAATATAAAATAGCTTCCAAAGAGCCTTGAGTATCTGCTACAAGCATCAGGGAAAGAAGATTTTCTCCATTTTGAGCATTTGATTTTTTTGCGGCTTTTGGAGCTTCAACGAGACTTAAAGATTGCTCTCCTTTTTTTCTGACAATACTTCCAACAGGTGGCACCTGCTCAAATCCCAAAACTTCAACAGCATCTCCAATAGTCGCTGAAGGAATAGCTATACCTGCCTCTGTATTAAGAGAACGAACTTTTCCTGTTGCGTTGCCTGCAACAACCATGTCTTTCACTGCAAGGGTACCATTCTTAATAACGATTGTCGCCCGAGCTCCAGACTTCGGATCAAGACGTGATTCAATAACAACAGCTTCCAAAGGCTGACTTGGTGCTACCTTTCCTTCTATTTTTTCTTCTGTATAATTCATTTCAAAAACAAGAAGAATAAGGTCTAAAAGTTCTTTCACATTGTGTCCACTTC
>CAZRBN010000070.1:0-6204 GCA_964598355.1 uncultured Gammaproteobacteria bacterium | reverse complement strand
CCGTCCTTGCCGGCGGCGTCGAGTGCCTGCAGCACGACCAGCAGGGATTGCTGACCATCCGCGTAGAGGAGATACTGCAGCTTGTCCATACGCTCACGATGCTTCTCGATCTCGGGGACCGCTTTGGCATGCGTCTCGTGTTCGCCTGTGTAGGACGGATCGATCTTCGCCAAGCGGACCTTCGCACCAGGTTGGACAATAAATTTCTTGCGATAGTCCATACAAAGCCTCCCGTTATGCTGCGGCCCGGTGCCCGAGTTCTTGATTAATTAACTGCGCGCTCTTTGCCTGTCGCGCGGTGTGATAGGCGCTGAAGCGCTCGGTGATCAAACGAGCCCCGCCGAGAACGAACATCCAGGCGATGTTGTAGGCCCAGATCCAACCGATCAGTGACCAGGGGATTGCTGGGACAAGCAGGCCGAACCCGCACATCAGGACCGCGATGGCCTGTGTAAGAAGGATTGCGACGAACAGCGGTGCCGCGGGAAACGGCGGCAGGAAGAACCAGCGTTCCGTGCGGGTGACGAACAGCAGCAAGTGGCCACCGGCGACCAATTGCAGAAACATGACGGTTTGTAGTTGGCCTGCGGTGGTCAGTCCGAAATACTCCTGCAGGTCCGGGTGCAGGAGCACCCGGATGCCGATCCATAGAAGACCGAATGTCTCGGCGATCGAACAGAGCCCGAGGACGATCGAGACCCCCAGGAGCCGCGGCATCTGCCAGCGGATCGGCTTGTCGCTGACCGGTGTATTGTCATACGCGATGGTCATGATCGGGACGTCGTCGAGGAGCGACATCAGCACGATCATCATCGCGGTGAGAGGGGCAAAATCGAGAAAGACACTCGACAGCACGACCACGAACATGATGTCCATCGTCAACGCCACACGGTAGATCGTGTAGCTGGTGATCCGGCCAAAGATGCGACGCGCTTCATCGATCGCATTGTTGATCACGGAGAGGCCGGGCGCGGTCAACACCAGCGCGGCGGCGCCGCGGGCGGCATCGGTGGCGCCCGAGACTGCGGTGCCGCAATCGGCTTGTTTCAGGGCGGGAGCATCGTTGACGCCATCGCCGGTCATGGCGACCAGGTGGCCGCGCGCCTGCAGCGCCTTGACGATTGCATATTTGTGCTCGGGAAAAACGCGGGCAAACCCGTCGGCACGCTCGATGGCGTCGGCAATTGCCGGCGGAACGTTGTTGGGGTCCATGTCCTTGGGGAACGCGTCCGCTGCCGGGATGATATGCGTGCCCATGCCGAGCTGGCGCGCGGTTTCGATGGCGATGGCAGTGTCGTCGCCGGTCACCATCTTGACCCGCACGCCCTTTTGATTGGCGAGTTCGATCGTCTGCTTGGAATCGTCGCGCGGCGGGTCGAACATCGGCAATATGCCGAGCACCGACCAACTGTGACCGGCGTCATCGGAGCGGGCCACGCCGAGCGCCCGCGACCCTTTCGCCGCGAGGTCATCGACGGTCGTCTTGATCCTTTGGGCGATTTCCGCAGATGGCTTGGCGAGATCGACAATGACCTGCGGCGCCCCCTTGGTGACGATGACGGTTTTCCCCTGAGGATCCGTAACAGTCGCTTCGGTGCGCTTGCTGACTGGATCGAACGGGACGAACTTTGTCTGTTTGTAGGCCGCGAGTGCATTGTGATCTGTCAGTGCGGCGATCACCGCGGTATCGATGGCATCGCGGTCCTCGATTTTTGAAGCCAGCGCCGCAGCCACGATGCAGTCGCGGCCGCTGCTCGCCGAAATCAGGATCGGCTCGCCCAGCGTGAGCTGGTTTTTGGTCAAAGTCCCGGTCTTGTCGGAACACAGAATATCGACGCCCGCCATTTCTTCGATGGCGGACAGCTTGGAGACGATGGCCTTTTGTTTGGACAGTGCCAGCGCACCCAAGGCCATGGTGATGGAGAAAACGGCCGGCATTGCCACCGGGATGGACGCGACGAGGAGAACGAGAACGAACTGGAGAATCCCGAGCGCGTCGCCGATATCCCAGTCGTCGCTGATGATGATGTCATGATAGACCCTGACGGCAATCAAGATCACGGCCAGTACGACGGCAACGATGATCAGGAAATTGCCGATCTCAAACATTGCCTTCTGGGCGTGGCTCACAGCGCCGGCGCCGGCGACGAGTTTCGCGGTTCGGCCGAAGAAGGTGTTGGCGCCGGTCGCAATGACGACGCCCAACATCTCGCCCTGCTTGACGACGCTTCCCGAATAGGCTTGATCGCCAACCTTCTTGGCAACGGGCAATGACTCGCCCGTCAGGGCGGCCTGATCGATTGACGCGTAGTCGCCCTCGACCAGCCGCAGATCAGCGGGAACGACCACGCCGAGCCTGATTTTCACGATATCGCCAGGCACCAGCGCTGCGGCTGCAACCGTTTGCCACTTGCCGTCGCGCAAAACGGTCGCCTCGGGTGCCAGCCCCTTCTTCAGCGCGGCCAGCGCATTGGAGGCTTTGCGGTCTTGCCAGAATTCGAGCGCGGCGTTGAAGAACAACAGGCCGGCGATGATGGCGAAATCGTCCCAATGGCCGATGATTGCTGATACGAGCGCCGCGGCTTCGATCATGTAGGCGATCGGGCCGGTAAAATATCCAAGGATTTTGCGCCATAGGTGGACTTCTTTCTCCACCAGCGCGTTGGGGCCGTACTGGGCAAGCCTCCGCTTGGCTTCCGTGCCGCTCAAACCTTGGTCGGTAACGACGGAAAGTTGGCTGAGAACCTTATCGATGGGAGCGGTTTCAAGATCGGCGCTGGCCTTCAAATTCGTCTTGCCTGGCGATGTTGTAGATGGCTCAAGGCGCGCGGACATGAATCTGTCCTTGTTGAAATCGTGTTGCAAAGAGTACGGTCGTCTTATGAACTTAATACATTATCTGCGACGCCGCTCGACAAAATCACCAGCGCGTTTGGCAGTGCACAATCCCGGCTGCGAGCGTGCCCGAAGCCGCCCCGAATTCATGGGCACTTCACCAGGATCTTGCTGGCAAAATGTGATCCCATCCCGGCCGACGCCTCCGGGGCCTGGAATGATTTGTTGAGACGCTGAACTGAGGGAGCCGTATCGGTCGGTCGCACAACCTCGAGTGTGCATTGCGCCGGCGCGTTAACGAGTTTGGCGGGCTCCCTCTCGTCCAAGGCAAAGTCGATAGAATATTCGGGATCATAGACCTTGATCTCGAGATCGCGCGCACGCACGGGCGCTTTGAGCGGCAGGGTGAAATGCAATGTGAGAACGGAGTTGCCATAGTCGAGCCAGTAATCGATCGGATCGGCGAATGCGTCCTCCTGCTTTTTGCCCTCAATGCGCGCGTGGTTGAAGTAGTTGAATTCCTTGAATGAGCCGAGGTT
Source organism: uncultured Gammaproteobacteria bacterium (assembly GCA_964598355.1). Lineage (GTDB taxonomy): Bacteria > Patescibacteriota > Microgenomatia > Levybacterales > UBA12049 > DASQJJ01. Next base: position 2,830 of record CAZRBN010000070.1, on the reverse strand, counting down.
CGTCGTGGCGAGCGGCGCGAGTTCCTCGCGGGTGTAGGCGCCGGTTGTCTTGTGCTCGATGCCCTGCAGCGCATAGGTCGAGAACATATCGTCGAAGCTCCACGCGTTGCGGATTGCGGTGACGGATCCGTCCGGCGCATAGATGATTTCGATCTTCATGGTAACCCAGACGTGCGGGCTCGCGAATGCCGAACCGGCTGTGACCAGCAGCGCCAGTCCAAGACAAAATAGGACCCGTAACGCGAAGCCCGCGTCAGTGCAGGGCATAGCTGATCGGCACTTCGAGGAACAAATCGCGCGAGCCCGCTCCGACAGGTGGGACTGGGAACGGCTGTGCGCGCTCAAGCAGTTCCAAGGTTTCCTGATCGAGGATCGACGAGCCTGAGCTCTTGACAATGTGCGAGCTCACAACATGACCCGCAGAATCGAGCACGAATGCAACCTTCACGGTTCCCTGATGCGCGCGAAGGCGCGCCTGATGCGGGTAGCGCTTGAATTGGTTGAGCCGGGTGTTGATCGTCATCTGCCATTTGCGCACGACCTCAGGTGAGACCTTGGGCGGTGCCTTGGCCTCCTGCTCCTCCTGCGGCATGACCTGGGGGGTCGGCGGAGTCGGTTGAGGCTGCTGTTCCTGCTTCGGAAGGGCAATCTCGGGGTCGTTCTCCTCGGGCTGTTGTTCGGGCTTGACTTGTTGCTGGACGGGATTAGCCGGTGTGTAGTCCATGCGCTGCTGCTCCGGCGTGAAATCGCCGAGCGCGACGTCGAATTCGACTGCTTCCGAGCCGGGCGGAGCGTCGTTGATATCGCTGTGTTCGAGCAATTTCGCCACCGCGAAAGCATGCAGCAGGACGACGGCCACGAAACAGGCTCCCCAACGCAGGAGCCCCTGGGTCCGCTCGGAAGGGATGGTGAGGTCGTCGCTCACGGGTTCTTGTCTGCCTCAAGGCCTACCAGGGCGACTTTGAGAAAGCCCGAGCGGCGCAACAAATTGATGACCTCGGCGAAATCCCCGTAAGGCAGAGACTTATCGGCGCGCAGAAAAATGGGTTGGCTCTTGTCGCCATTGGTTGCCGCCAGCAGCGCGGACGCAAGCTCGTCGCGGGGGACCGGATTGTCGCCGAGCGCAAGCGAGTGGTCCGCCTTGATGGTTAGGAATATCGGCTTATCCGGGCGCTTTTGCGGCTCGGCGGTCAGGCCCGGAAGGTTGACGTTGACGTCGACCGTCGCCAGCGGCGCGGCGATCATGAAGATGATCAGCAGCACCAGGATGACGTCGATAAAGGGTGTGACGTTGATCTCGTGGATGTCGCTGAGCTCGTCCTCACCGTGATCAAGACGCACGCTCATGGTGATTACTCCGCCGGCAGCCGCGTCGCCATGGCGGGAGCGCGCCTGCGCTCAGCCGGCTGGGCGATTTCACGACTGGTGAGGTTGAGGACCTCGGTGCTGGTATTGGCGAACAGCGCCTTGCACCCCGCGATGGAGCGCGCGAGATAATTGTAGATCACCACCGCCGGAATAGCCGCGGCTAGCCCCAGCGCGGTTGCCAGTAGGGCTTCGGCGATACCCGGAGCGACGACCGCCAGGTTGGTGGTGTGCGCCTTCGAAATCCCGATGAAGCTGTTCATGATGCCCCAGACCGTGCCGAACAGGCCGACGAAAGGCGCCGTGGCGCCGATGGTGCCGAGAATGCCGGTCCCGCGCCCAAGCTGGCGCCCGACGGTCGCTTCGATCCGCTCAATGGTTGCCGCCAGCCGTTCGCGGATGCCCTCGCGATCCGTGCGATCCGGTGATTTCTCAAGCTCCAGCACGGCGGCGCGCACGAGCCCCGCGGCCGCACTCCCGCCCTGACCGACCCGGCCCTGGGCATCGGCCAGCGACCGTGCCCCTGCTATGCCCCGATGCAGCTTGCGCAGCCGGACCTTAAAGGCACTGAGTTCAAGCCATTTCGCGAGCGCGATGGTCCAGGTTACGACGGAAGCGAACGCAAGCCCGATCATCACCGCCTTCACCAGGTTGTCGGCATTCAAGAACATTCCCCAGGGAGAGAGATCTCGGGGCAGCAAAGAGGAAAGATCCGGTGCGGGTTGGACCTGCGGGGGCAGGGTTGCGTCGGGCGCCGAGGGACGCGAGGTATCGGGAGCGGGCGTCGCTGCCGTTGGTGGGTTCCCGGTCGTCGCGGCCGGCGGGCTCGCCGGAACCGGAGTTTGGGCCGAAGCGGGCAGGGCGACGGCAATGAGCGCCAGCCAAAGCGCGCAGGCGCGCAGCGTGCGGCATCGACTTAGGGAACGCGGTGTATTGGACTGTCGAGACATGCTGGTTGCCTTGCGCTTAGAGCTTTTGCGACACGCCCACGAAGTACCCGCGACGCGGACCGAATTGCGGCGCAAACACGCCGATGCCACTGCCGTCGCGGATTTCATAGATGTGATCGAACAGGTTGACGATATCAAACCGGACCGTAACGGGCTTGTCTCCGGGCATGGCGATCTCACGCGACATCCCGACATTGACCTGACCATATGGCGCCACATGGTTGAGATTGAAGTCTCCCGACCGCAGCCCGCTGCCATAGATCATGTCGGCGCTGAAGCGGGTCCCGTTCCAAAGGTAGGCCGCCCCGGCTGACCCCGTCCAGGTTTGGGCATGGTCGGTGAACACCCAGTTGTTGGAGATATAGGCAATTTTGTCGGCGCTGAACAGGAATTGATTGGAGACGATGTTCGTTCCCCGCTGCACTCCCCAGGCGAGATTGCCGTAGGCGCTGAAGTTGCCGTTCTTCAACCGGATGGTGCCTTCCACACCGTAGTTCTCTCACTTCTCGTAGTTG
>CAZRBN010000069.1:0-6380 GCA_964598355.1 uncultured Gammaproteobacteria bacterium | reverse complement strand
GAGCAGTTGCAGAGGCGGAAGGTGCGAGGGCTCTGTTAGCGCAAAGCTTTCCTGATAGTAGTGTAGTTATTACAGTCAAGGCTCCAGACGAAAAATGGCCCAGAGCTACCCTGAACAAAGCACTTGAAGTTTTAAAACATGTTGTATCTGATTCACGATTGATTGTACGTGCAATGGCACATCATTCTCAAGAAGGGTTAGATAGTAAGAGTAGAGGAATAACTGTCAGGGGAAGTGGGAAAGATCGAGTAGATTCTGTCAGTTTTCCAGTACCACTAAAGGCATTCTGGTTTGATCGAGTGGAAGGATCCCTTGCACCTCTTAGCAATAAGCCTTATCCCCTTGATAAGCTTTACGAATGGACACATCCAGTGCCCGTACTCAGATTCAAAGGAAGCAAAGTTCATATATACCTGGGTGATGTGGAAAATATGCAACTTATGGGAAATGCAACAGCAAGTGGAACAAGTAGAAGTAGACTTCCAATGATACCTGGCCCAAGGCAATCTTGAAGGCTTTCTTTCATTACCTCAATTCCACGTAGATATTCTTAACTTTCTTCTTTTCCCCAAGCAAAAAGTATGGTACAATAGAAGAAGTTAAAAACAAAAAGCGCAAAGCGTAAAATTTTTCGCTTTACGTTTTTATTTTTTAGTTTTCCATATGGCTGATACAACACAAAATCGACACGCAGAATTAGACAAAATCCGAAATATCGGTATTATTGCGCATATTGACGCAGGCAAAACCACAACAACAGAAAGAATCCTCTACTACACTGGTCGTACCTACAAAATTGGGGATATTGATGAAGGGAATACGCAAATGGACTGGATGGAACAGGAAAGAGAAAGAGGTATTACTATCGTCTCTGCTGCAACTACTGCATTTTGGAAAGATTACAGAATTAACATTATTGATACTCCTGGTCACGTTGACTTTACTGCAGAAGTAGAGCGATCTCTCAGAGTCCTTGATGGAGGTATTACTGTGCTTGATGCTGAAGAAGGAGTGCAATCCCAGTCTGAAACAGTATGGCGACAAGCAGATAAATACAAAGTTCCAAGAATTTGTTTTGTTAATAAAATGGACAAGCTTGGAGCAGACTTCTTAGCAACAGTAAAAAGTATCGTAGACAGGCTTGGTGCAAATCCAGCAATCATGGTTTTGCCAATTGGTAGTGAGAATACCTATGTTGGTAATGTTGATTTACTGACCAGGACTTCTCTTAAATGGCATTCAGACGATCTTGGTGCATCTTTTGATGTAACAGAAGAAGTTCCAGAAGATATGAAAGCACAAGTTGAGGAATATCGCCAAATGCTTGTTGAGAAAATTGCTGAGACAGATGACGCACTTCTAGAAAAATATTTGGGAGGAGAAGAAATTTCTGTTGAGGAATTAAAAAAAGCACTTCGTGCAGCTGTTATTGCATATAAATTAGTTCCTATTTATGCAGGAACTTCTTTGAGAAATAAAGGTGTACAGCCACTTCTTGATGCAGTTATTGACTATCTTCCATCTCCTGTTGACTTGGGAGAAGTAAAAGGACTCAATCCAAAGACAGAAGAAGAGGAAGTTAGAAAATTAGTACCAGATGAAAAGTTGTGTGGACTTGCCTTCAAAATTCAAATTGATCCACATGTGGGAAAGATTACTTATTTCAGAGTCTATTCTGGAAAAGTTGAAGCAGGAAGTTATATTTATAACTCAACAAAAGGAATTACAGAGCGAGTTGGACGTATTCTTCTTATGCATGCTAACAATCGAGAAGAAATTAAAGAAGCATATGCTGGAGAAATCGTTGCACTGGTTGGACTCAAAGATACTATTACTGGAGATACTCTTTGTGATGAAAAGGCTCCTATTGTTTTAGGAAAAATCACGTTCCCAGAACCAGTTATCTCTTTGGCAATTGAGCCACAAAGTAAAGCTGATCAAGAAAAATTAGGCTTTGCATTAAAGCGCTTAACAGAAGAAGATCCAACATTCCAAGTTAAGACCAATCATGAGACCAATCAGACTATTATTTCTGGAATTGGCGAGCTTCAGCTTGAAATTATGGTTGATCGTATGAAGCGAGAATTTGGCGTTGGAGCAAATGTTGGTGCACCTCAAGTTGCTTACAAAGAGAGTATTGGTAAATTAGCAGAAGGAGAAGGAAAGTATATTCGACAGTCTGGAGGACGAGGTCAATATGGTCACTGCTGGTTAAGAATCGAACCAAAGCCACGAGGCGAAGGTTATGAATTTGTGAACGCGATTAAAGGAGGAGCAATTCCTCAGGAATTCGTTATCTCCATTCAAAAAGGAGTAAAAGAGACTCTTGAGAATGGTGTGCTTCTTGGATATCCAATTGTTGATGTCAAAGTAACTGTCTATGACGGATCTTATCATGATGTTGATTCTTCTGACATGGCCTTTAAGATTGCAGCTTCTATGGCTTTCCAGGCAGCTTCCAAAAAAGCAGATATGCAGCTCCTTGAGCCAGTGATGATGGTGGAAGTAACGACTCCATCTGAATTCATGGGAGATATTATTGGTGATTTGTCTTCAAAAAGAGCACAAATCATGGGAACAGAAGAGCGGTCTCGTGCAACGATTGTGAAAGCAATGGTTCCACTTGCTGAGCTTTCAGGATATGCAACACAATTGCGAAGTATGTCACAAGGACGAGCTTCTTATTACATGGAGCCTTCCCACTATGAAGAAGTTCCACAAAATATTGTGCAAGGGCTTCTTGCTAAATCCACCTTCACTGGACGGGTAGAATAACCGCTTCGCGGAATTTCCAATTTCAAATACTACCAATATCAAATATCCAATGATTTTTTTCCTGAGCGAGAGTAGCGAGTCGAAGGGCGTGGCATGTACCTGAAAGCAATCTCACTCCATTTGTATATTTGCTTCTTATTCTGTCTTCTAAAGTTCTCACGTCATCTTCTTGTTGCCTTAACATATATCCTGTATAATCCCCAGAATGATACACGCTGAAGTGTCTCCTGGGTTTCAAACACAAAAACCACGACCTGTTGCAGAAAAAATCCATTTTCTTGAAACACACAGTCCACTCGCCCTCCACCGTCAACTTCTTGATGAGGCAGCAAAACAAGGAGTCTCTTATGAAGGCATTCAGATGATAAACCAAGCAGGAGATTTTGCGGAGAGTGTGTTTCCCCAAAAGGCAATTCGCCAAGAAGGAGTAAAAGTCTATCCTGTGGTCCATTCCTACCGAGTTGCTCTTCGTCTTATGGAAAGTGGAGTTATAAGTCCTGAGGAATTAGGTAAATATGCAACTATAGCACTTCTTCATGATGTATTGGAGGATACAGATGTTACAAGAGCAGAAATAGTAGAAAGATTTGGCGAGGGTATTGCGCGAGGGGTTGTCCTCTTGAGTAAAAAAGTTGATGGAGTAAAAATTGAGATTGAAGAATATTTTGCAAACCTTAAAAAAGCCGACCCGGAAATACGGTGGATTAAAGTGGCAGATAGGATAGAAAATCTAGAAGTGCTATTACAAATGTGTGCCGTACCAGATTTAATAACAGAATACAAACTTCCAAGTGGTAAGAGTGTATTAAAATCCCTTAAAGATAACTGCGATGAAGCAAAAGACTATATTGTAGCACTGGCAGAGGGTAATCCGGTGTTGGCTGCTGGGTTAGCAGATGTTTTGTTACGTAGCGAAAAATTACTTTCTTCTTTTCCTACTCGGCATAAAGCTGCTTGAGTTGGTTTCTCAAAGCTTATTTGCTCAATGAAAAACAAAAAGCTTACTCTTGGATTGAAAACTCTTTTTTATCTTGTTAATATAATACCTATGTCACGAAAAGATGACGAAATGAGTCCTTTAGAGAAGGAATTGCGACAAATTACTCCAGAATTGCAACAAGCTGTTGGAGATCTTTCTGATGCAGTAAACGTGCGTCTTGCTGGTAGAAAAGCTGCACGCACAGTGAGTGATTATGGAACTATAGTGGAAAAGACTATCTATATAGATGGTGGTCCTGAAACAATCTATCGGGCAAGTGAAACATCTGTAGATGGAAGAAGCCCTGACCTGTGGGTAGACGAAATTGGGGTTGAAGTTACTCCTACTGAGCGTGTAGGAAGAAGCTCAAGAAATCTCGGGCCTATTCCAACAAGCAGAGACCAGATTCAACGGGACAAATTCTCTATTGGAACATTGATTCCTGTAGGGCCAGATAAATTAAAAGCTGTTGCAGAAAATATTAGGAATGGTTCTGAAATTCCTCCAAAAATAGGTGATTCCATTTTCAAACAAGCAAATAATCCGCGACGCTAAACCCAATTACAATCAATAGGTGAACGTAGACAAACGGTAAGGGGGTATAAAAACATTTTCTGCTCACTGCTTCCTTTTTGCTAACTTTTTTCCTATACTCATACTACCTATGGCACGAAGAAAACTCCCGGAATATATTGCAAAGAAATTACTCTTCCAACAATTAGAAGTTCCTTACCATGGTATTACCATTGAAGAATTAGAAGAGAGAGAGCTTGCGAAGCTTGATGTGTTAGATAAAACAAAAAGTTATGTAGTAAAAGTAGACCAAGGGATAAAAAAAAGGGGGAAAGCTGGGCTTATTGGAGTAAAAGTAAGTCCATATAAAATAAAATCATACTTAAAAGACTTTGCATTAAAAGGCTATTCTCGATTTTTGGTTGAAGATTTTATTGAGCATGACCAAAAGGGTGAAAAATATCTTAGTCTTGAGCGGACAAGAGATGGAATTGTCATACGGTACTCTTTAAAAGGTGGTGTGGATATAGAGGAGAATCAGGATGAGGTAAAGACAACTGTCATTGTGCGCCACCCCGAAGAAGATAGTACCCTTGGGGTGAACAAAGTGCACCCCTCGCAAAAGCGAGGTAGTTTCTTTAGCGGGAAGCAATCTAATAAAAGTAAAGAGATTGCTTCGTCGAGTCGAAATGTCGACTCTCCTCGCAATGACGATGGAGTTGGAGATGACAAGGTAAAACAAGTAGCAGCCTTTTTAGGTTTGTCTCCAATTTTTTTATCTAGGCTCATCACTTTTTTTCAAGAACAATATATTTCTTTTCTTGAAATCAATCCTCTCCTAATAGGAGAGGGAGAACAAAGAGCAAGCATTTACATACTTGATCTTGCAGTGGAAGTAGATAGCGCAGGAGAATTTTTTGTCAAAAATTCGTGGAGTGCAAAAGATTTCGTAGAGGCTCCTTCAGCTTCGGGAGAAACAGAGGAAGAAAAAGTTATTAGACAACTAAAAGAAAATTCTCAGGCATCACTTACCTTAAATGTTTTGAATCCTAATGGTAGTATTTTTACTATGCTTTCAGGAGGTGGAGCAAGTATTACAATTGCTGATGAGGCATACAACAGAGGATACGGTAAAGAGTTAGCAAATTATGCAGATTATTCGGGTAATCCCAATCAAGAAGAAACATATTTATATACAAAACAATTATTACGTTTGTTGCTTCGTTCTACAGCATACAAAAAGGCACTCCTTGTTGCGGGAGGAGTCGCTAATTTTACTGATGTGCGGGTAACGTTTCGTGGAATTCTTCAGGCACTTGCCGAAGAGTCTGAAAAACTCCAAAAACAGCAAATTAAAATTTTTGTAAGGCGAGGAGGTCCAAATCAAATAGAGGGACTTGCAATGATGAAAGATTTTCTTACCCAAAACAACTTGTATGGAGGAGTCTGGGATCAGACAATGGTTTTGACGGATGTAGTAAATAAGGCCATAGAGTATATTGCATAATTTACAATTTTCAATTTTCATTGAATTTTCAAAGACTAAACATTGAAGAATGAGAATTAGGACATTGTTCCTTAATTGCAAATTGTAAATTGAGAATTGAAAATTAATCACTATGTTAGATATACAAACATTACGAAACATAAAAGACTTTAGAATTCTCTTTCTTGGTTCTTATCCAACTATTATCCAATCTATGTTGGATTTTGATTACCTTTCTGGTAAAGAAAAACCATCGATTGCAGGTATTGTTGCAACAGGGAGAAGGAATGAGCGATATCTTTGGGGAAAGGGGGAAGTAATGATTCCTGTCTTTCCATCTCTTGTAGCAGTACCCAATTCTTTGAAAAATGCAGTGAATGCTGTATTTAACAATGCTTCTGGCAGACGCGTCCTACAGAGTACTGTGCAATGCTTAGAAAATCTTCCTAATCTCAGACTTGGTATTATTTTTGCCGAAGAAACTCCTGAAAAACATGCGATAGAACTTTATGATAAAGCAAAAGAGAAAAAGGTGATGCTTATCGGTCCTGCTAGTGTAGGAGTCTTACTGCCTCAAAAACTTAAATTAGGTGCTATTGGAGGAGTAGATTTCCGCCAAATTATTGC
>CAZRBN010000068.1:0-6454 GCA_964598355.1 uncultured Gammaproteobacteria bacterium | reverse complement strand
TGGGATGACTACCCCTATAAAATTTATCAATGGAAAAATCCAAAAGATATTCTAACAAAAGAAGAATTTATTCAAAAGATTGCAGAAGATGATGCATTTGCAAAAAAATGGGGAGAGTTGCCAAAAATTTATGGAGAATCATGGAGAAGATGGCCAACCCGAAATGGTCGGACAATAGACCAATTATCATGGGTACTGCAAGAGTTGAAAGATGACCCAGATGCCAAGAATTTAATAGTTACTTCGTGGAATCCAGAGTATTTGTACACCATGGCAACTCACGAAGATGCTTCTCGATTTCCCATTTGCCACAATATGTACCAGGTTAATTTGCAAAATGGCAAATTGAATCTCCAACTCTACCAAAGAAGTGCAGATTTATTTTTAGGAGTTCCATTTAATATTGCAAGCTATGCATTACTTTTATTAATACTATCCAAATTATCGGGGTATGAGCCGGGAGAATTTATCCATACATTTGGCGATACGCATATTTATGACAACCACCGAGAGCAAGTGAAAGAGCAATTATCTCGTGACCCACGACCTCTCCCAACTGTGAAATTCACTCATGATTTTAAAACACTGGATGAATTCAGACCTGATATGGTTGTCTTGGAAGGATACGATCCCCATCCGTCTCTCAAAGGTGAGTTAACCGTTGCAGGAGGTCTTTACGAACCTACCACTGCGAAAAAATAAGTATCATGATACATAATACACGCGTTAGCGCCATTGCTATTATTTCCAAAAATCGAGGACTAGGATTGGAAAATAATCTTCTTTTTCATATTCCAGGAGAGCTACCTCGCTTTAAAGCAATTACCACAGGCCATCCAATTATCATGGGACGCAAAACCTACGAATCCATAGGACGACTGCTGCCCAACAGGACAAATATTATTATCACCCGTGATACTTCCTATGCGGTAAATGGAGGAGTTGTCGTCAGTTCTTTAGAAGATGCACTAGAAGTTGCTCGGAAGTCAGAAGGGAATGACGAACTGTTTATCATTGGGGGAGGACAAATCTTTGCTGAGGCATTACCAATAACGGATAGACTCTATCTGACTGTTGTAGATGCTGAAGTCCCAGCTGATACGTTTTTCCCAGAATATTTTCATTTCACAAAAGTCATTGAAAAAGAAGAGAAAATGGATTGGGATTACCCTTATACCTTCATGACGTTAGAGAAAGAGTAGCTGCGACCTATAATTTTTGACACTCATTTTGTTTTTGTGATATAATGGATTATGGAGGATCACAAGAAATATATTTTCTCTCCTGGAATTACTTTTGATGATATTCTTCTCTTGCCTGGGTATGCTGATTTTTCCCGCTCGGATGTGACTCTAACAACTCCATTAACCCGCAATATACAATTAACCCTTCCCCTTATCTCTTCTCCTATGGATACGGTTACTGAATCAGAAATGGCTATTGCACTTGCTCGTCTTGGAGGGATAGGGATTATTCATAGAAATTTATCTATTCAAGATCAAGCAGATGAAGTGAAAAAAGTAATTTCTCAGAAGCTTTTAGTTGGTGCTGCAGTAGGTGCAGGAAAAGGATTTGAAGAGCGGGTGAAGGCTTTGGTAAAAGCAAAGGTGCGTGTTATTGTTGTGGATAGTGCTCATGGATATACAAAGCAGGTCATTGAGGCTGTTTCTTTTATAAAGAAAACATATCCAACTATGGAGGTCATTGGGGGAAGTATTGCTACAGCAAATGGAGCAAAAGCACTCATTAACGCTGGTGCTGATGGCCTGCGGGTAGGCATGGGTCCGGGAGCGATTTGTACCACACGAATTATTTCAGGGATGGGAGTGCCCCAAGTAACCGCACTCATGGAAACAGTTCCGGTAGGGAAAGCTGCAGGAGTTCCTGTGATTGCTGATGGTGGTATTAAGTACTCTGGAGATATAGTGAAGGCCTTAGCACTCGGAGCAAGTAGTGTGATGATGGGCAGTTACTTTGCTTCATCAGTTGAATCTCCTGGGAAAAAGGTAGAATTTTCCAAAGAGCAGGTTCCACAACGGTTTCAAAGTATTTTTCAAAAAGATCAGAAAACCTATCTATTCAAGGAATATAGAGGCATGGGATCTATTGGTGCGATGGAAAAAGGAACAGCAATTAAAGCAGAAGATGAATTCCATGGGAAAAATTATGGTGATAGGGTACTTGTTGCAGAAGGAGTAGAAGGATTTGTCCCAGTAAAGGGGACAGTACAGCAATTAGTTGAGCAGGCAATGGGAGGCATAAAATCAGGCATGTTTTATGTTGGAGCAAAGAATCTGCAAGAGCTAGAAGAAAAGGCTCGTTTTGTGCAAATTACTCAAGCTTCTCTTTCAGAATCTCATCCTCATGACGTGTTAATTACCAATCCTGGGGAAAATTACTAAAGATATGCGTTAAGTCCTTTTCCTGGAATAAAGGTAGAGGCAAAAGCTATTTTGTTACATCGCTCTAATTCCTCTGCAGTTAAGATATGTTCGTCTAGAAGCATATTATATTGTCTCCAGAGATGTCCCTTCTCAATCATTTCTGGCCAGTCAGTATTAATAGTAAAAAGCACCTTGTTGGCAAGGAAAGTTTTTAAGATATAGGTTAATTCCTCTTTATTTTCCACAGCTTCTGTTACAAGATTAGACATTGGACAAATTTCTAATAATATTTTTCTTTTTGCCAACTCTTTCATGAGAGGTTTGTCATACGCAGCCTTTATGCCATGTCCAATTCTCTTAGGGTTAATATATTCCAATGCTTCCCATATGTCGTTTGCATCGTCAACCTCTCCAGCATGGGCTGTTACCTTGAGGCCAGCTTTCTTTGCTTTTGTTACAAGACGCGCATAGTCTTTAAAGTGAAAAGAAGGGCTTGCTGGTCCTGCAAAATCAATACCGATAACGCCTCTTTTATGATATTTCATCGCTTTTTCTATAACAATAGTATTTTTCTCAACAGAAAATTCTCTTGCTAGAGAAAAAATAAGCCCTGCAGAAAGATTGGGATATTCCAAAAGCGAACGTTCCATTCCACGAAGCATAGCCATAATAATATGGTCTAAGTCTTGCTCTCCATTATGATTAACTTTCATAATATCGGTACGAAGTTCTAACAATGTAATATTATTGCGATAGGCACCAGTAAAAATTTCATAGAAAGCTTTTTCTTGAATAAGAGTTCCCGAACTTAATTTATACAACAACGTGTGATAAATTTTTCTAAAGTAATCATTCAGAGGCATGGTGTTATCTAAAGAAAGAGTAATGTATTTGACAAAATCAGCGTATTCTTTCTGTGGCAGTTTAAATCCTTGTTCGTGAGCAAGTCTCCAGTAGACAGCTGGGCTTATTGAAGGTCTGGTATGAACATGTAAGTCGGCAAGAGGGAAATTGGGGAAATCAAAATGTTGTGTTACTTGTGCGTCCATAATAGATTATAGTAAAATTTCGATACGTAGTCAATAATTCCATTGACAGCACAATAACGTTATAGTAATATACATTATGGAAGCCGACAGTGTAAAAACATCCTCTCAAAAAATCCTCGTTGTAGACTTCGGGTCCCAAACAGCACATCTCATTACTCGTCGTCTCAAAGATTTTGGCGTTGTCGCAGAATTAGTAGATCCTGATGACGCATATCAAAGAGCAAAAAAAGAAAATCCAGCAGGAATCATTTTTTCTGGAGGTCCTGCCTCAGTATACGAAAGAGGAGCACCAACAATTGATAAAAGAATATTCTCTTTAGATATTCCGATGTTAGATATCTGTTATGGTCTTCAACTACGTTCACACCTTCTTAACGGAAAAGTTGTTTCAGGTACCAAGGAGTATGGTCCAGTAAGATTATTCATGGAGACAAATAAAGTAAAAAGCAGGATAACAAAAGGATTACCAAAAGAATTTACGGTATGGATGAGTCATGGAGATTCTGTGATGTCGATGCCAAAAGAATTTGCAATTTTGGGAAGTAGCACAAATGTGAAATATGCATTTGTCTCAGATGAAAAAAAGAAACATTTTGGTGTCCAATTCCATCCAGAAATAGAACACACAGAATATGGTAATGCCATCTTAGAGAATTTTATTGAGATGTGCGGTGTAGAAAGAATAGTGCATATGATAGACGTGAAAAGCATGATAAAACAGATTAAATCAACAGTAGGTGATGCCCATGTGATAGGGGCAGTAAGTGGGGGTGTTGATTCGACAGTTGCAGGCACTCTTGTTGCAAAAGCAATTGGCAAACAATTTACGCCAATATATGTTGATAATGGTCTCATGCGAGATGATGCAGAAGAATCCGTTGTTACTATATTCGAGTCGTTTGGAATAACGCCAATTATAGTTAAAGTAGAAGATGAAATGCTCGCACTTCTGAAAGGGAAAATAGAAGCAGAAGATAAAAGGAAGACAATAGGAAAGTTTTATATAGAAGTATTTGAGCGAGAAATGGCAAAGCTGGTAAAGAAAAATAAGAACGTAAAATTTTTACTGCAAGGAACAATTTTTTCAGATGTTATTGAAAGCAAGGGAAGTAAACATGCCTCACACATAAAATCTCATCACAATGTGGGTGGATTGCCAGAGCATATGAAGTTGACACTCCTTGAGCCATTGAGACAATTATATAAAGATGAAGTGAGGGCTTTAGGTCGAAAGCTTGGACTTCCCAAGAGGTTTGTGATGAAGCAGGTTTTTCCAGGTCCTGGATATGCAGTCCGTATGCGTGGAGAAGTAACGAAAGAACGCTTAGCTCAAGAAAAACATGCAGACAACATTGTTATGGAAGAACTAAGAAAAGCTGGGTGGTTAGAAAAAGTATATATGTCTTTTCCTGTTATGACAGGGGCACAATCAACAGCAGTTAAAGGAGACGGAAGATTTTTGGGAGAGGTGATAGCTCTGCGCATTATAGAGTCTAAAGATATTATGAGTACTGTATGGTCACGAATTGAATATGATCTTATGCAAACGCTTGCGTCACGTATTGTCAATGAAGTACCTGGAATTTCTCGAGTTGTTTACGATATTACTACCAAACCTCCAGCGACCATGGAGTGGGAATAATCTTCACATCCACAGTATATTCTTGCACAATTACCATTCCCTTAGTATATTAACCTATAATACTATGAGCATTTTTGAAAGAACGTTTGCATTTACCCTTACAGAAAAGCGAGTAAAAAAAGAGAGACCTCGATGGAAATTAAATACATTAGATCATCGTGTTAAGCTAGCTGCTGCTTTGCAAAAGGGTATATAGACGGAGAGGCTATTCCAGGAAGAGCATTGGGAAGAGAGCTCCTCAATCGGTGACCTGAAGGAAGATATATGCCATATGGAATTGAGCCTACTATTTGGGAGAGAATCCAGCGAAGAAGAAGACATCCTTAGGCGAAAACCTTTTAATTACTTTCAGCTCTTTGGTAGTTGTTTTGCAATAGATTATTTGGTCTTTGGAATCTTTGACAATAGTCTCTAATTAAATTTTCATCAGCATGCCCTTGTGCTATTTTTTCTGCTTCTGCATATGCTGCTTTATCCAATGTGAGTGAAGAAATATTTGCTGGGGTTAGTTGATCGACCCCTGTTATGATTCCTGTAATACCACCAGGTAAGTCTCTAAATGCTTCAATAACAGTTCCGCCTGAAGTATTGAGAATAGATTTTTCTTCTGCTCCTGTTTGATGAAGATTATTCAAAATTTCTTTAGCACGCTTAGAATATTGTGCAAATCCTTCAGGTGTTGCTAAATAGGCGACTAATTCTGGAGAAAGAAATACTGTAGCCTGCTGTACGCTGACAGCGTCTCGATTAGGGTAGTAGGGGTTATGAATCACTGTTGCAACTTCTGTAATATAGGGGTATGCAGATACTTTTCCTCTTTGCAGAAGGCCACGTGCATAGACAAACAGATTATAAACCTCTTCTTCGGATTGTGGTTTACCAAATCTTTTATATGTCAATTCGTTGTTTTCCTCAACAAAAGGAACTGTTAAAACATCTACCCCCAATGTAATCAATTCACCTTTTCGCGCCTCTCGTCTCAAGTCTTCTTTTGTTTCGGCAATTTGCGCTGCAGATTTTGCTTTTGAATAGGCATCGACGACAACATCTAACGCATGAGCTTCTTCAGCTTCAGGAATTCTTCTGCTTCTTACTCCTTCAGGCAAAAGTTCTTGTAAACGTTGATCTTTTACCGCATTATCCATTCCTGGAACTGCAACTTTTAAAACTTGATTGGTAAAAACTGCTTCTTGGGGGAGACTGTTTCTTTGCTTGCTTAGCTCTCTTCTTGTTATATCAATAATCACTGCATCATCTAGTCGAGGACGACGAATTACCTCTGACATGCGAGATAAGGCTTCTGAAAATGGTGTACTTTGGGGTGCGCGTGAAGATGTGGCAGATAGACTGCTAGTTTGTTCTATGGGATTCAGTGGAAG
>CAZRBN010000067.1:0-6488 GCA_964598355.1 uncultured Gammaproteobacteria bacterium | reverse complement strand
GAGCTGAAAGCAACAACCTCTTTTTTAGGCACCATAATTGTTGCTATTGGCAAATCTCCTATTTTAAAAACCCGATAAATAATATCTACTTCCTGCTGGTCGATTTCTCCACTCTTTGCACTTTGGGAGAGAATTAATTTAATTTCCTCTTCAGTATGTACAGTGTGTTTGAATTCTGAAGAAATGCCTATTAATTTCAGCAATGCTCCTGCAGTAATACTTAAAAACCACACAAAAGGCTTACATATAGCAGTAAAAACCATCAAAGGGGTAATAATAATAAATACTAATCTTTCAGGCTTTTGTAGCGCAGTTGTCTTAGGAGCTAATTCTCCAAAGATAATCTGCAAAAAAGTAATGATAATAAATGCGACAGTAATCGCAATTGCATGAGAGGAAATGAAAAGTAGCTGTTGGGGTAGGTGGGGCTCAAGCACCATCCCTAATACGTGAGCTAATGCAGGCTCACCCAACCACCCAAGAGCAAGCGATGCAAGGGTAATACCAAATTGTGTTGAAGAAATGTAGGTAGAAAGATTATTCAATGCATGCAAAACCAATTGTGCTCCCCTATGTCCTCTTCTTGCCAATTCCTCTATACGTGTTCGCCGTACACTAACTAAAGAGAATTCAGACATAACAAAAAATCCATTCAGGAAGATGAAAAATGCAATGAGGAATAACTGAAAAATAATGTCCATACTGAAAGTATACCAAAATACTTTCGATCATTTGATACAATTGCCGTATGAAAAAAAATATAGCACAAGAAATGCAATCGTTCCGCACGCAATATCCAATCCAAAGTAAGCAAGTAGATACCCTAACATGGCATTATTACGATGTTGGGAAAGGTAAAGACACTATTGTTATTTTCCCAGACATTATGGGAACGTATGAAAGTTGGTTTCCTTATATCCCTCTTCTTTCAAAAACTCACCGTGTTATCATACCTTTTTATCCACCTATTGCCGATCTGGAAAAAATGGTTGAGTCACTCCATGCTCTTCTTAAAAGTCAGCATGTCACAAGTTACAGTCTTATTGGTGCATCACTCGGAGGATTGTTTGCACAAGTATACATACGAAGATATCCAAAAGAAATTACAAAATTGCTTCTTATCGGCACAGGTACTGCCGATAGAGTATTTGGAACGATTGCCGCAGGCCTATTTCTTGCAGGACATATACTCCCAGAAATCGGTATAAAAGCCCTTGTGTATATAGCTGCTCTTTTTTCGTTATCTGTTGAAAAAGAGAAAAAGGCTTTTTGGACTCACTATCTTAGAGAGCAAATTTGGAAAGTAAATACCAAACCCTTTATGCTGGCATGGGGAAAGTGTGTTTTACAACTCTGTTGGAAATACAACTTTACACCATCTGATCTTACAGAGTGGAATAAACCATTTTATCTTATAGAATCAAATAACGATTTTGTTTTTAATCCAATCACACGGAATCATTTACGTTCACGCTACCCACGCGCTGTGTGCTATACTCTTTCTGGAGCAAATCATTTACTCTGGATTAATCGTTTTAGGTCAATATCTGAAATTCTCCGAGAATTTATCCTATAATTTATACGAAGACCATTCTTTTCAGTACCATATTTTCCCTATGAAAGAGCATGTTGTTAAAACTACTAAACACATCGTTGTTGAAGGAAATAATATTAAACTTCAGTCTGCTACACATACACCAGAGCGTGTATCAAGTACGGATGAAGCAGTAATTTTTATTCCAGGATGGGCTATGAGAGGCACTTCTCGAGGATTGGAAAATATTGCGCGAAGTTTTGCTACAATAGCTCAAAATACGGTCCATATACTTTCATCAAATTTTTCTGAACCTACTCCCCAATCACTTCATCAGGAAGTAGAAGCAATGGAACAATATTTAAGTGAATTGGGTGTGAAAAAGGTAACACTGGCTGGTCATTCTGAAGGGGCACGAAAAGCACTTGAGTTAGCAAAACATCTTGAACAGAAAAGACATCAAGGATTTCCCGTTCCCGAAGTAACAGGTGTTATTGCAATAAATCTAATTGGATTAGTGAAACATACCCCGAGACAATTGACCGCAGAATTACTAAAGGCTGCTTTTCTTCATATTCCTACAGAAACAGTCATAGAAATAGCGCAAAAGAGAAGAAGTGTTAGAAAGTTTTATGAAGCAGGAATTATTGGTCTTACAATGGCAAAAAATATTGCTGAAGATACGCTCAGAAGGGGTCCGAGAAAGTATCTTCACCAAGTTCGCCATATTCGACAAGAAATACAAAACATGATGACACCTATTGAGCCTAATTCTATTGAGGCGCCTGTTGTTGTTGTTTTAGGAAGAAAAGATAACGTTACTCCCATACAAGAAGCTATTGAAGCAACCAAAGCCACTTTACCAAACGCAACTATTCTCACCTTGGGATCATTTGGCCACCACGGTATGCCGTATCAAGAGTATGAGACTATTGCAAGAGAATCTATAGGAGTACTAGAAAGAGCAAGAAGATAAGGCTGAAGTCATTTAGGTTAACCTGAAGTTATCCTGTTTTGTTCTTTCTCTTACCACAACATCATCTATCACTGCTGTTAAACGATTCCCACCATCAAGATGTAAACGTCTTCGTAACCTCGCTAGCTTACCTTTGATTCTTCCTTGTTCAAGATGGTTGTCACTAGATTCATTTCCTTCTGCTCTTGCTTCACGTAATTCTTGCAACTTATGTCGATGCATCCAGTATGTCATCAATCTATCTAGGACTGTAGGGTGTTCTCTCATAAAAAACAAAAAAAGTTTCCAGAGAAACTTATGCAATAATTATATATTCTAAGATAGAAATTGTAAATTATGTCCCTTAAAATCCTCTTTGCTACAATACTGCTATGGTAGAACGTGAAAAGAGAGTGGTTATTGCAGCAATTGCTCCATTTACAGAAGACGCAGCGAATGACGCTGTTGAAACCTTATTAGCAGCAAATAAAGGGAAATATAACCCACGAAGAGAAAGGTTAGAAGAAGGACTCCACGGAGGAGCAGGTGAAACATATGCAGTTCATTTTGCACCACGGTTAAAAGGACAAAATCGTCTCCGCAAACCTAAAAAAAGGAAAGCAGTTATCCTCCAATTCCCATCAGGACAACAATAAAAAAATCCCCTTTCGGGGATATAATGTATCTATAATGCCTTTCTATTCCTAAACCATCTCCGCTCCTCGACTGTTCCATCATCTAAAACTTTTTCCCACATTATACTCCTAGGTGTAGTACGTTGTCTTGAAAGTCTCACTTTTGCACCATCTCCGAAATCAAGTGAACCACTACCCAATTCTGAACCGCCACGATCTTTTAACACACCATCCATTGCATTGTACATTTTTGCTGACTCTTTACGATTAAGTTTGACTTCTTTCACCACAGTAAAAAGATACTACTATATCTTATATATGTCAAGAATAAGAATAATTGAGGCTTACCAACGGAAGTGAGCGAAGGCTTTGTTTGCTTCTGCTTGTCTATGTGTATTATCTCTTTTCTTGAGTGCTTCTCCTTTACCTTCAAGAATATCCATGAATTCTGCAACTAATTTTTCTGAGAATGAATGATATTCCTTATTTGGTCTGCCTTCTGCAGCTTCAAGAAGCCAACGAATAGCAACTGCCATTTTTCTGTCGCCTCGTACTTCAACAGGAACCTGATAATTTGCTCCTCCGATTCGTCGTGCTTTAATTTCTACTTTTGGAGCAACTGTATCAAGTACTTTTTGGAATGTTTCAAGTGGATCTAGTCCTTTTGTCTTGAGCAGGTCAAATGCACCATACACAACTTTCTGAGCAATGGTTTTTTTACCATCCTTCATAAGATTGTTAATAAACTTTGCAACCAATACACTATTATATAATTGATCTGGATCTGTTACTCTTTTTGTTACTTTTGCGTGTCTCATAGACTACTTCGCTGCTCCTTTCGCTTGTGGTTTCTTAGCTCCATACTTAGAACGTGATGACATTCTCCCTTGTACTCCTTGCAAATCAAACTTGCCTCGAATAATATGATATTTCACTCCTGGTAAATCCTTTACACGACCACCTCTTACAAGCACAATACCGTGCTCAGCAAGAGAATGACCAACACCTTGAATGTATGCTGTAACTTCTGTTCTATTAGAAAGCTTTACTCTTGCAACTTTTCGAAGTGCTGAATTAGGCTTTTTAGGAGTCATTGTCTTGACCAAAGTAACTACTCCTCGCTTTTGTGGAGAAGCTGCTTCTTTGTATACTCTATCTTTTGCATTATAAGATCGTCGAAGACCGGTTGCTTTAACCTTCTTTATCTTCTTCGACCTTCCTCTTTTTGTTAATTGTGATAACGTTGGCATATACTTTAATTTTGCAATTTTTAATTTTCAATTTTCAAAATGGAATTTCCTTACTGTTTGGAAATTTTAATTGGAAACTGAAAATTGTTGTTGTATTATACCTCAACAACTGCTCTCTCTTCAAGTTGGGTAGCTTCGAGTCCTTCTGTAGGAGTTTCTTCTTCGTCAAAATTAAGTCCTTCCACAGGGATAAGTCGACCAATAATAACGTTTTCTTTAAGACCTAAGAGTCTATCTTCTCGACCTTCAAGCGCTGCATCTGTTAAGACTTTTGTCGTCTCCTGGAATGATGCTGCTGAAAGCCATGAATCTGAGAAGAGTGCTGCTTTGGTAACGCCCAATATAACTTGTCGTGCTGTTGATGGTTCGCCTCCTTGTGAGAGTGTTTCAGCATTTACTTCTTCAAATCTATTCTGGGTAATGAAGTCTCCTGGGATAAGTGGGGTATCTCCAACTGTTTCAATAACAACCTTATCTGACATCTTTCGGATAACAGTTTCAAAATGCTTATCATTAATTGCGATACCTTGTGATTCATACACTTTTTGTGCTTCAGAAAGGATGTATTGTTGTCCTGCTCGAATACCTTTGACTTTGATAATTTCTTTTGGATCTAAGTATCCCTGTGCCAAAGGTGTTCCTGCTGCAATTGTTTGGCCATCTTTCACTGCGAGTTCTGCTGCAAGTGGAACAAAGTATTCTTGTACTTCAACTGGCTTCATTGCAGTATTCTTAATAACAATCTTGTATCCTTCATCAGTTGTCTCAATATCAACTTTCCCGGTAATTTCTGCAACAGGTGAGAGGTTCTTTGGTGTTCTCATTTCAAAGAGTTCTTCAACTCTTGGAAGACCCTGGGTCACGTCGCTCATCACAACTCCTCCAAAGTGTCTAACGCGCATGGTAAGCTGTGTTCCTGGTTCTCCAATAGATTGTGCAGCCATAACACCGACTGGAACTCCAGTATTTACAACATGCTTTGTTGAGAAATCCCAACCATAACACATTTTGCAAAGACCAGCTGCAAGTTTACAGGTAAGAGGAGATCTCACCGTTACTTCTTCAACTCCAGCATCCATAATTTCTTTTGCGAGTTCTGGAGAAATAAGCTCATTTGCCTCAACCAAAGTCTTTTTGTCAGCAACAACTTTATCTACTGTGTATCTTCCGGTAATTCGGTCTGCAAGAGTTGCTGTTCTTTCACCATCATGTGCAAGGATAGTAACACCATCTACTGCTCCACAATCTTCATCATGGATAATAACATCATGTGATACATCGACAAGTCTACGAGTTAAGTATCCTGCATTTGCAGTCTTCAAAGCTGAGTCAGTAAGACCTTTTCGAGATCCTCTTGCTGATGCTACGTATTCAAAAATTGAAAGACCTTCTCGGAAGTTAGACTTAATAGGCAATTCAACAATCTTTCCAGTTGGATCAAGGATAAGACCTCTCATTGCTGAAAGCTGTTTGAGCTGTTCTTTTCCTGCACGAGCTCCTTCAGAATTAATGATAGTTCGAATAACATTGGTTTCCTTCATATTATTCCATGTCTTTTCTGCCATCTCGTCAGTTACTTTAAGCCATACATCATTTTGAAGTCTTTTCTTTTCTTCGATAGTAATAAGACCTTGCTGGTATTCTTCATTAATTTGAGTAACTTTCTTTTCTCCTTCTTCAATCATCTTGTCTTTACCGACAATCATTTCGTTATCAAACACTGATACTGAAATACCTGATTGTGTAGAACCATAGAATCCAAGAGATTTAATCCTATCAATTAAGTCTGCAACCTCATCTGACGTGTAATTAAGAAGTGCACTGGTAACCAGTCTCTTAATACCAGATGCTTTTACGGCTTCATTCATATAGTCTATTCCTGGAAGAAGAATTTCATTGAATTTGAGTCTTCCAATAGATGTTTCAATGGTTTCCATCTTATTGTCAATTTTTACTCTCACTAAGATTGGTTGTCTCAACGTTACTTTCTTTAGTGTGAAAGCAAGAAGTGCTTCATTGTTATCAGCAAACGCTGGCATGTCTTCTTTTCTCAAAGATTCATCAAGAGAAGTTAAGTAATATATACCCAAAGCCATTTCTTTATTTGGAAGAGT
>CAZRBN010000066.1:0-6687 GCA_964598355.1 uncultured Gammaproteobacteria bacterium | reverse complement strand
TTTTTTCAAATATCCGCAACTTTGCACTTCTGCTTCGCCTATTTTCTTCTTGCTCTGAAAGACTTGGCTCTATTGGCTTATCTGTGATAATGTCTCCCAACCCTTTTTCTGCAAAACCCTTAAAGGCATTTTTTACAATTCTGTCTTCAAGTGAATGAAAGGTAATAACTGCAAGCCGTCCATGACTTTCCAAAAGCTCAAGAGCTTGTATCAATCCCTCACTGAGACTATTCAATTCATCATTCACTACAATCCGTAGTGCTTGAAAGACCCGTGTCGCGGGATGAATTTTTCCTTTTACCGGATAGGCCCTATAGATAAGTGACGCTAGTTCGCTTGTTGTCGTAATCGGAGCTATTTCTCTTTGTCTTACAATTTGCTGCGCTATGCGGTTAGCAAATTTTTCTTCTCCGTATTTTATAAAAAGCTCAACTAATTCTCCCTTGTTAAGACCATTCACCAAATCTGCTGCTGTTACCTGTAAAGACGTATCCATTCTCATATCTAATGGACTATCTTTCATAAAAGAAAATCCTCTTTCTGCACTGTCTAATTGATGGCTTGATACTCCTATATCAAATAAAATGCCTGACACACTTCCAAATCCATTCTCTCTCGCAATTGTTAAAAGATGAGCAAAATTTCCATAGACTATCGTCACAAGCAAGCCTTTGAGGTTCTTCCTAGCTTCTTCCAATGCATCACTATCCTGATCTACTCCTAATACTTCTCCTCCACGCTCTGTTATTGCCTTGCTGTGACCACCTGCACCCAACGTACCATCTATGTATTTTTTGCCTTTTTCTATTTTTAGGCCATCAATTGTTTCTTGTAAAAGAACACTTTTGTGATATATAGTATCGCCCATTAGTCTTTCCTTTCCTGGGCAGGAACTTTCTCAGTCAATCTCTTGGTAATCGTGTTAATATTCTCACCCAAATGCTTGTTGTACTCTTCCCATCTCTTCTTGTCCCAAATTTCAACGTATCGATACATACCAATAAAAATCACTTCCTCAGCTATTTCTGCATATTTTCGCAAATAATCAGGAAGAATAAATCTTCCTTTCTCATCCAACTCAACAAATGCTGCTCCTCCAAGTAAAAATCTTTGTGTTTCACGTGCTGACGCGTCAGTAAATGGCAATCCTTCTGTTCCCTCGAGTAATGCCTTCCATCCCTCTTCAGATACAGCAATCAGTGATTTTTCAAATCCTTGTGTTAGAATGACATTCTGTCCCAAAACATCCCTGAATTTTTTAGGAAAAGCGGTACGGGCTTTTTCTCCAATTGTTGATGCGAATTGTCCAAGCAACATAGCGAGCGTATTCGTCCCATTTGGTACCACTTTTTCCCATTTTGGACCAATTACTACCATTGTGCGTCAAAAATCGCCTCCTTGTCAAGAAGTGTTTTCACAAGATACGAAAAAAAAGAGAATAGATACTAGTGCTTCAGTAGTAGAAGTTCAAAAAAGCAGTGGGAGATAGAAGCGACGTCCAATATGCATTAGGCAGTATGCAATACGAATTGTTCTGTTACTAAATTCTTGGAATAAGGATTGGATACAAGATACTAACTACTACTCTAAAGAAGGTTATTTTGAAGGAAGATCTACTGTTTTTTCTACTTGGTAAATTTTCCCATCTGTCTTACTGATTTTAAGGGTTAATTTAATTGCAGAGACCACGTTATCATATCGGCATACACCAGAAGAGCAGGTCCCAAATTCTCGATATCCAATACCTGCTGTTTTATTGCCAGGAATAACATCTACTGATCCAATAAGTCCTTCTGGAACTTGGTCTCCTTTTACATTTTTCGTATAAGAAATTTGATACTCAACAGCTGTTATGTCAGAAGCATTTCCAATAGTGAATTTCATTGCTTTATTATCACTTCGAAATGCTGTTGTGAGACCAATTGTATCTGGAGAAAGAGTTAAGATTTGTTGAATCTGATCCCCTGGAACTGTGGCAGTTGGTTTTTTTTGAGATAGGACATACACTGATGCACCAGCTATAAGTAAAATAATAACCGCTGCAATAATAAGGTAGAGTTTATTCTTCAACATATAATTATTGTGTACAATTGAAATTAGGTTGTCAAGGGAAGAAAAATTAGCTTGACTACGTCAGGAATGACACCTAAAAACCTACTTTTTCTTTCAGGTAAGAAGTCAGCTGATCAATAGTAACTCTTTCCTGTTGTCCACTGTCACGGTCACGAACAGTCACTGCTCTATCTTCTAAGGTGTCAAAATCGATAGTTATACAAAAGGGTGTACCAATTTCATCCTGTGCCAAATATCGTTTGCCAATATTACCTCGGTCATCCCATTGTATTTTTCCATCAATTGATTCTTGCAGCATTTCCAAGACTTCGCGTGCTTTTGCAACAAGTTCTGGCTTATTTGGAAGCAGTGGAAAAACGGCAGCCTTTACTGGTGCCAAATGAGCCGGAAGTGACAAAATAACTCTCTCACCCTGCTCTGTATACGCGTTTGACAATACAGCAAGCATTAGTCTATTGATACCAACAGCTGGCTCTATAACATGAGGAAGGATTTTCTCACCAGTCTGTGGGTCAGTGACTTGCAAATCTTTCTTGGAAAATTCTTGATGTTGAGTCAAATCATAATTTGTTCTATATGCGAGCCCCCACAATTCTTTGGTTCCAAAAGGAAAAGTATACTCCAAATCTTCTGTCCGCTTACTATAGAATGATCTTTCTTCATCAGTATGAGGTCTCCATCGTAATTTACTTTCTGCAATTCCTAATCTCTTCGTCGCAAACTCCCACATGTCTTTTTTCCACTCTTCAAAAAGACTTTCCCAATTTGTTTTTTCAGGATCAAAAAAATATTCTATTTCTCCTTGTTCAAATTCAATAGTACGGAAAATAGAATTCCCTGGAGTTATTTCATTTCTAAATGACTTACCAATTTGGGCAATACCAAATGGGAGTCGTACACGGGTAGAATTGAGCACATTCTGGAAATTCACAAACATACCTTGAGCTGTTTCTCCTCGAAGATATGCAGACCCACCTTCACCTTCAACTAACCCAAGTTGAACAGGAAATAACTGGTTAAACTTTCTTACAGAAGTCCATTGCTCCTCGGCACAGTTAGGACAAGTAACATGAAAAAGTTGTATAAACTCGTCATATTTTTCAACTGTCCAACCTTCTACTTTGCCCGTTTCAAATGCCTTATCCAGTTCCTCTTTAGCTAATTTCTCACCTGATTGAACTGTATCCCGTGCATCTTTGTTATTTTCTATCCAATCCTCAATAAGATGATCTGCCCGAATTCTGAGCTTACAACTCTTGCAGTCAACCATTGCGTCAGCAAAACTTGCCACATGCCCTGATGCTTCCCAAATTTTATGATGAGAAATAATACTCGCATCAATTCCCACCATATCTGCTCGCTTTGTCACAAACGTCTTCCACCAGATATTTTTGATATTTCTCAGAAGCTCAGCACCCATTGGTCCATAATCGTATGTGTTGGCAAGCCCACCATATAAGTCAGAGCCAGGAAAGAAAAATCCCCGTCTCTTAGCAAGTGCTACTAATTTGTCCATTGTATTGTCTGTATTACTCATAGTTTTATGATATCTATATTGTCTAAAATTGTCGAGAACAAGTTTTCATTTCCACAAAAAAACCCGTCCATATAAAGGGACGAGTTATCGTGGTTCCACCCTTCTTGTTTAAATTCTTTAGAACTTAAACCTCTTTTTATTTGTAGCTCCAGGTTGCCAACCCCTTCATCACTACGATAAAAATATATCATAAGATATCCACTATGTCAATTTTTTGTACTGTCAGACCACATCGGTAACACTGTGAAGAAGTTATCTTGAGCATGCTGAAGAGGGGTTTTGTAGTCAAGGGCTTGATGTGGTCTGACATTGTTGTAATGGATTTTTTTTAATTGACAATAACTATTATTTGCTGTATGAAAAGTATATGTCTGCATATGGAAAAATATTACCACAATATTATGATTCATTTATGGGGAAGGAATTAGATATTCTTCTTCCCTTTAAAACCTTGCTAAAAAAATTTGTTCCTTCCCCTAAAAACATTTTAGAACTTGGATGTGGAACAGGCACTATTCTCACTCATATGCCAAAAAATGCAAAAGTAACGGGTATTGATCTTTCATCAGAAATGCTTAAAATCGCAAGAAAGAAAGTTCCTTCTGGTACATTTATTCAGGCTGATATCAGTACATTTACTGTAAAAGAAAGATTTGATCTTATTCTTTGTGTATTTGATACGATTAATCACCTCAACTCATTCTCTCAATGGAAACGCATGTTTTCGCGTGTTGCTAAGCATTTAGATGAAAAAGGCGTTTTTATTTTTGATATGAACTCTCTTGAAAGATTTAATTTTGCAATACAGTATCCGCCATATGCAAAATATATTGGAAAAGACACTATTATCTTTAAAGCTACTAAAGAAAAAAAGAATTTGTTTGATTGTTCTTTCAAAATTTTTTCTCATCAGGAAGGTAACAAATACAGACTATATGAAGAACACATTTATGAAAGTGGTTTTACTATTGAAAAAGTAAAAGGAGAATTAGAAAAATACTTTGTGATAAAAACAATACACTATGAAAGACAAAAAAAATACCCTGCATCCTTGAGAGTATTTTTTGTTTGTCAAAAAAAATGAAGGTACTGATATAATCAGTACCTTCTATTCTCTATACAGAGAACTTAAGGAAATACTTGCATTGTCATATACTATTAATTTCCTACAGATGCCTCTACTTGTCAATAAACCGAAAAAATAATCTTATAGGTAAGCACGTTACAAGATATGTTGTTTATGAAAACAATAGTATATAGTATATTTTTCAAACACCACACAAATATCCTTTTGAAAAGATTTACTGGATATACGTTATGTTAGAGTAATCGTGGAATAAGCTGGCGGGTTTTGAGTCTTCTTTCTAAAATTCCTTCTATAAGATAAGAAAGATTAGTTTTCTGTAATTGTTGTCCACTCGACCAATACCCTAATGTTGTCAAAAGTGCTACTTCAAACTCATGAATAAGTGGTGCTAATTCTTCTTCTCTCTCCATTTTCCTCAAAACATCAATAAGAAGAAAATAGACAGCTTTGTTTTCCTCATTCGCTGGACAGAGCCCATCAATAAGTTCGCACAGATGATACGCAAACCCTATCTTTGATAAATTCTGCTTAAGATCTGAAAAATTCTCTAAAGAAACTACTTCTGTTAAAACAGGCAACGCATGTCCTTTGTACAAGGATAGACTGCACACATTCAGAGGCTCTATGTGCGAAGCACGTTTACTGGCAATTTTTCTCACTCCCTTTGCCTTTACTTGGATTTTCCCTAAGTCCTTAGTTAAAATAGTAAGAATTCTATCTGCTTCGCCTACGTTTTGGCGCTTGAGGATAATACCATCAACACGAATTGTTCTCATACTGGGCAGGGTTATCGTAACTTTAGATTGAGTGTTCTATCAGTTTGTAAAGGTGCACCATCAAGTTGGCGGTTTCCAATCTGTACGGTATAATCTTGACTATCAGTACCTGGCTGTTTTTGCACCATCAAAGGAAGTACTGAATCATTAGCCAATTTAAATGGCAATTCATAAACAAGTGTATAGGTTGCAGCTCCCAAAGGTCTTATTGTTAAGAATCCTTCAAGCACCGTCTTCCCTAAGTCTTCTGTTGCCTTTACTTTTACTTCAGACCCTTGATAACGTAATAGTTTACTCCCTTTTGGAACATAGACACGTAGCCAATCTCTTTGCACTGCATTAAGGCACAACCCACCTCTTTCTAAATTACAATCAGATGGAGGGAAGGGGTTTTTATAACTAATAGTCACTGTCTTTACCAATGTTCCGTCTGATTTAACCTCATAACTTTGATTCACTGACTGCTTGAGGAAAAGATTAGATTTTGCTCCCCCAAAATTTGTGTCATTAACATGCAGATAATCTCCTTCAAAAGGTACAATTCTTCCGCTTGCATTCAGTGCTTCAAGTCCACTTTGTGCATCAGCATTCTTAATGTTAAAGAGTACATGCTTCTGAGAAACTTCTGCAATCATTGTCTGGAATAACGGACCCCAATATGTCTTCGGAGAGGATTGAAATGCTTTCTGCATAATTGCATAGAGCAAATCACCGACAATACCTTTCCTATTTTCTTTAATATAATTTACTGGAGTGTCTGAATACTCTTCCAGCGCATATATAACCTGAGGACATTTACACCGCGGATCTGTTTGTGTGGTAAATCGAGCTCCATCAACGTCTACATCTCCTAAAATGTTCATTGCAGAGACTAACGCATGAGTATCAACTGCAATAATACCTTCAACCGGCACGTAACTGCTTGCTGTTTGGTACATTGTCATAAAGTCTTTCATAGACTGTGCAAAGTCAGGAGACAAATTGGTATCTCTCAAATTCCATTGAGATACTTTTGGCAGATATGTTAAGATTGCAGCTGGAGCAACCGGCTTGTTAGCAATTGTTGCATCCAAATTGTAAATATCATTTGAGGTATCAACATGAATAATTCCATGCTCAAGTCTGAAGATTGCATAGGCAGTAATAAATCCGCCTGTTGGACGCAGTTCTTTATCATTCTGGAAAATAATTAAATACTTCCTTTCAGTTGGTTA
>CAZRBN010000065.1:0-6779 GCA_964598355.1 uncultured Gammaproteobacteria bacterium | reverse complement strand
CCTCATATGCTGCTGATCCGTCACGGCCAATCCCATTTTAACGTGGCCTTCGCCGCGACGCGCGTCGACCCCGGAATCCGCGACCCGGAGCTCACCGAGGAAGGGCGACGGCAGGCGCTCGCCGCGGCCGCCGAGCTCGAATTGCTGCGCCAGCAAGGGCGCAAAATTTGCCGCCTGATGTCGAGCCCCTATACGCGGGCTTTGCAGACCGCGACGATCCTCGCCGAGGCGCTGGGGTTCCGCGAAGTCACGGTCGAGCCGCTGGTCCGCGAGCGCGCCGCCTTCCAGTGCGACGTCGGGGCAAGACCGGCGGAGCTCCAGCGGCGGTTCCCGGCCTATCGGTTCGAGCATCTCGACGATCCGTGGTGGCACGACCACATCGCGCACGGCGTCGAGGAAAGCGAGGACGTGCTGGCGGCGCGCGCTGCCGCCTTCCGCGCCGCCATGGCCCGCGACCCGGACGGGCCGCACACCGTGGTCGTGACGCATTGGGGCTTCATCCGCTCGATGACCGGCGGCTATCGCTCGGCGAACGGCGAGATCGTCCCGGTCAGCCTCGCGCCGGCGTAATCTTTAGCGGCGGTTGCGGCGGTCCGGCCTTCCGTGTTACCGACCGCCACCATTGATCCCTGGCCAACGGAATTTACGGACTTATGGCTGACCCCACCCCGGCCGCGGACGCCCAAAAATCCGCCGGCGTCGCGTACACCATCAGCACGCAATATGTGAAGGACCTGTCCTTCGAGAACCCGCGGGCGCCGCACATCTACGCGGTGACCGCCGGCAAGACGCCGCAGGTACAGATTTCGGTCGCGGTGAGCGGCTCGCAGCTCAACGACAAGCTCTACGAGGTCGTCCTACACCTGAAGGCCGAAGCCAAGCACGACAGCGACGTCGTGTTCATGGCCGAGCTCTCCTATGGCGGCGTCGTGGTCTCTGCCGGCAGCATCCCGATGGAGCACCTGAAGCCGCTGATCATGGTCGAAGTGCCGCGCCAGCTGTTCCCCTTCGCCCGCTCGATCCTGGCCAATGCGACGCGCGACGGCGGGTTCATGCCGCTGTTGCTGGCGCCGGTCGATTTCGAGGCGCTGCATCGCCAGCAGAACGCCGAGATCGACGCCGAAGTCTCGAAGCTGATCGGCTGAAGCTGGTTGGCTGACGGAGCCGGCGGCTCAGCCCGTGCCGGCGGCGGGCATCGCCCACAACGGATTCTTTAGCTTGGCCAGGAGGGCGGCATGCGCCGCGAGCTCCTCGGGTGTGGGCGCGTGCGGCCGCGTTTCGCGCGGCGGACGTTGGCGCGCGACGATCGGCGCCATGATGAGGCCGCCGGTGTCGGTCCCCGCATCGAGCAGCATCGCCGCCTGGCGGCCGCCGATCAGCTCGAGATAGACCTCGCTCAGGAGCTCGGCATCGAGCAACGCGCCGTGCAAGGTCCGGTGCGTATTGTCGATGCTGAAGCGCTGGCAGAGCGCATCGAGCGAGGCCGGAGCGCCCGGGAATTTCCGGCGCGCCATCTGCACCGTATCGAGCGCGCGCGCCATCGGGATCGGCGGGAAACCGAGCGCCTTCAGTTCGGCGTTGATAAACTTGACGTCGAATTCGGCGTTGTGAATGACGAGCTTCGCATCGCCGAGGAAGTCCAGAAGCTCGGCGACGATGCTGGCGAATACCGGCTTGTCGGCGAGGTCCGCGAGCTTCTTGCCGTGGATCGCCTGCGCCTCGGCCGTGATCTCGCGCTCGGGATTGATGAAGTGGTGGAGATTGCGCCCGGTCGGCAGGTGATTGACGAGCTCGATCGCCGCGATCTCGATGATTTTGTGGCCGGCCTCCGGGTCGAGGCCGGTGGTTTCCGTATCGAGGACGACTTCCCGCATGTCGCCCTTATGCCGGAGCGAATCGAGTCGCGTCCACAACTTTACCGCAGATAGCCCGGCCGCCAGGCCCGGCGCGTCCGCAAGCGCATCAGCGCGCGCTTGAGCCCGCGCAACGTCGTGCGGCGGCCGAGGCCGCTCGTCACCACGGCATCGGCGCGGGCGCGCTTCATGCGGTCCGGCATCTGGCGGGCCTTGATGTCGGCGAACCGCTCGGGGGTCATCCCCGGCCGGCGCAGCACGCGCTGGCGCTGCAGGAACAACGGCGCCGAGACCACAATCACGCCGTCATAGCGACCGGGGCCGCCGCGTTCGAACAACAACGGCACGTCGAGGACCGCGACCGGTGCGCGACGGCGCGCCTGCCGCTTCAGCCACGCGCCCGTCGCGCGCCGCACCAGCGGATGCACGATGCGCTCGAGCCGCCGCAGCTCCGCCTCGTTCTCCGGACCGAACACGCGGGCGCCGAGCGCCTGGCGGTCGACCACACCGTCTTTCACCGTGCCGGGAAATGCCTCGGCGATCGCCGGGACCGCCGCGCCGTTGCGGTCGAGCAGGCGATGGACCTCCGCGTCGGCATCGTGGATGGGAACGCCCAGCCGCCGCAGCAGGCCCGCCGCCACGGTCTTGCCCATACCGATCGAGCCGGTCAGGCCGAGGATACGCATCGCGCGTCAGCGAGCGGCCAGCACGTGGGCGCGGAGCTCGGCCGTCACCGCGGGATCGACGCCGAAGAAGGCGCGGAACGCCGGCCGGGCCTGATGGAGAAGCATGCCGAGGCCGTCGACCACGGTGTGGCCGCGGCGCCGCGCGGCGGCCAGCAGCTCGGTCTCGAGCGGCACGTAAACGACGTCGTTGACCACGGCCGCTGTCGGCAGCCGCGTCAGGTCGATATTCAGCGATGGCTGCTTGGTCATGCCGAGCACGGTCGTATTGACGAGAAGGCCGGCGCCGTCGAGGAGACGCGCCCGGTCGTCCCAGTCTGCGACCTTCACCTGCGGCCCGAGCTCCCGCAGCGCCTCCGCCCGTGCACGCGTGCGATTGGTGATCCGGATCTCGGGGACGCCTGCGTCGATGAGGCCGATGACCACCGACCGCGCAGCACCACCGGCGCCCAGAACCACGGCCGGTTCGCTCCTCGACCAGGACGGCGCGCGCTCACGCAGGTTTTCGATGAACCCATACACATCGGTGTTCCGGCCTTCGAGGCGTCCGTCCTCTGCGGCGATCACCAAATTGATCGCGCCGACACGCCGCGCGAGGGGATCGACCGTGTCCACCACCGTCAGCGCCACCTGCTTGTGCGGTACGGTCACATTGGCGCCGGCAAATCCGAGAGCGGGCAGAGCCCGCACGGCCGCCGGAAAGTCCGCCGGCTTGACGGGCAGCGGCACATAAGCGCCGTCGATCCCATGCCGGGCCAGCCAGTAATTCTGCAGGCGCGGCGACAAGGAATGGGCAACCGGCCATCCCATGACGCCGGCCAGACGCGTCGTACCGCGGATGTCGATGGTCATTCGTCGATTATGCCGTGCTGGCGCAGAAAGGCGAGAAGCGGCAACAGCGGCAGACCGAGGATCGTGAAGTAATCGCCCTCGATCCTGGTAAAGAGCTGCGCGCCAAGACCTTCGAGTTGGTACGCCCCCACCGAGCCGAGGGCAGCCGGCCCGACCTGATCGAGGTAACGCTCGATGAACGCCGGGCTGAGCGGCCGCATGTGCAACGTGGCGGAATCCGCGGCGCGCCAGATTTCACGGCCGCCTTCGATGACCGCCGTCGCGCTGACCAGGCGATGCGTCCGCCCGGCAAGGGCGGCGAGCTGGCGCGCCGCCGCGGCGCGATCGGTCGGCTTGTCGAACCATGTCCCGCCGGCATCGAGCATCTGATCGGCGCCGATCACCGGCGCGGCCGGGTGCCGCGCCGCCGCAGCTTGCGCCTTGCGGATCGCAAGCTTGAGCGCCACCGCCTCGACGGCCGCGCCCTGGCGGCGCATCTCGCCCTTGATCGCGCCCTCGTCGATATCGGCGGGATCGGCCACGACGTCGAGCCCGGCATTCTCCAGCAAGGTCCGGCGGATCCGGCTGGCCGAGGCGAGCACCACGGTCCGCACGCCCGAACTCATGGCGCTGTCGGCTCCTGGGCCTCCTGCCGCTCGACCAGCATCTGCATGATCGCCGCCGCCGTTTCCTCGATCGAGCGACGCGACACGTCGAGCACCGGCCAGCTGTGGCGCGCGAAGAGCTGTCTGGCCGCCGTCACCTCGCTCTTGACCGTGTCGATGTCGGTGTACGACGTTTCTTCGGTGTCGTTGATCATCCGCAAGCGGTTGCGGCGGACCTGAACGAGCGCATTCGGATCGCAGGTGAGACCGACGACCAGCGGCTTGCTCAACGTGTCGACCTCGGGCGGCAGCGGCACGCCAGGCACATAAGGCACATTGGCTGCCTTGATGCCGCGGTTCGCCAGATAGAGCGAGGTCGGCGTCTTGGATGTGCGCGACACTCCGATCAACACGACGTCCGCCTTGTCGAGATCGCGCGTCATCTGGCCGTCGTCGTGCGCCAGCACGTAGTTCATCGCCTCGATGCGCGCGAAATACTCGCTGTCGAGCATGTGCTGACGGCCCGGGATGTGCCGCGCCGTCATATGGAAGAAGCTGGCGAGCGCACCCAACACCGGGTCGAGCACAGCGATGCACGGCACGTTCAGCCCACGGCAGCCCTCTTCGAGCACCGTGCGCAGGCTGTCATCGACGAAGGTGAACAGCACGAGACCGGGATTGGCTGCGATGCCGTCGAGTACTTTCTTGAGCTGGCGCTCCGAACGGACCATCGACCACGTGTGCTCGATCGGCTCGACCTCGGGGAATTGCACGAGGCAGGCGCGGGCCACGTTGTTGATCGTCTCGCCCGTCGCGTCCGAGACCAGATGCAGGTGAAGGTTCTTCACACGACTAACAATCTGCCTGTGGATGGCTTGAAAAGCAGGCGGATAACTCCAGGTTTATCCCGGCGGGCTCAAATCTGTCCCGAATCGCGACACCACTACCATATGGGTTTTCCGGTCGTGGGCAATTCTGTCCCCAGCCGACTAAAAACACTCGTCCGCCCATTCCATCCCGGGAATTCACCCAATTCCCGCAATGCGTATCCCCGGTATCCACGGCAGAGTAGCACGGCAATTTTGGAATCATCCCCGATATCGGACGGTCGGCCGGGCAAAGGCGGCGATCATGGCAGTTATGGGATGACTTCAAGCCCCGCTTTGGATTCCCGTCATCCACAGGTATCCACCTTCCCCCACATCTCTAAAGATTCTAAGAATAGTAGGAAGAAGGGCGGACGGAACGTCTCCGCCCATTCCTGACATACAGGTGGCCTTTGTCCGTTCCGACCGCCTTTGCGCAGGCCAAGTCGCTGATCCGCGCGTTGCATGGCGAGATCCAGGCACGGCCGAACTTCTGGTTCATGCGGCAGGCGGGTCGCTACCTGCCGGAGTACCGGGAGCTGCGGGCCAAGTCGCCGGATTTCGTGCAGCTGTGCCTGACGCCGGAGCTCGCGACCGAGATCACGTTGCAGCCGGTCCGCCGCTTTGCAATGGATGCGGCGATCCTGTTCTCCGACATCCTGATGGTACCGTACGGCCTTCGCCAGAAGCTCGAGTTCCGCGAAGGGGTGGGGCCGCGGCTCGATCCGGTCCGGACGGCATCCGAGATCATAGAGCTGCAGGCGCGCAGTGACGGTCTTTTGCAGCGCCTCGCACCGGTGTTCGAGACCGTGCGTCGGGTCGCGGCCGCCCTGCCGCTCGACACGGCCTTGATCGGCTTTGCCGGCGCGCCGTGGACCGTCGCGGCCTACATGGTCGAAGGCGAGACGAGCCGGGATTTCACCACGGTTCGACGGCTGGCCGGGGCCGATCCCAAGACCTTCGGCAGCCTGATCACCCTGCTCGTCGACGCGACGACGCGCTTCTTGCTGGCGCAGATCGAGGCCGGTGCCGAGGCGGTGCAGATATTCGACACCTGGGCGGGCGTGCTGTCGCACGACGAGTTTCGCCGCTGGGCGGTCGAGCCGGTGCGCGAGATCGTGGCGCGCATCCAGGCCAAGCATCCGGCCGTGCCGATCATCGCCTTTCCGCGCGGCGCGGGCGTGCGCTATCTCGACTATGCGGTGGAGACCGGGGTCGAGGCGGTCGGGCTCGATTCGGCGATTCCGCCGGAATGGGCGGCGAAGGAGTTGCAGCCGCAATCGGCAGTGCAGGGCAACCTCGATCCGTTGCTGCTCGTGATCGGCGGCAAAGCGCTGGAAGAAGCTACGGTGCGCATCCTTAAGGCACTGGGGCGGGGGCCGTTCGTGTTCAATCTTGGCCATGGGATCCTGCCGGAGACGCCGCCCGAGAACGTCGCACGGCTGTCCGGGCTCATTCGCGCCTGGCACCATCGGCACACATGAAGCTCGTGGTGGTTCTGTTCAACCTCGGGGCGCCCGATCGTCCCGAGGCTGTGCGGCCGTTCCTCTATAACCTGTTCAGCGATCCAGCGATCCTCGAGGTGCCGGCGCCGGTGCGCGGACTTCTGGCGCGCTTCATCGCGGCACGGCGGGCGACCCTGGCGCGTGAGATCTACGCCAAGCTTGGCGGCGGCTCGCCGCTGCTGGTCAATACGATGGCCCAGGCGCACGCCCTCGAAGCGGATTTGGCCGATCTCGGCCAGGTCGAGGTCGTTCCCGCGATGCGCTACTGGCACCCCCTGACCGACGCGGCGGTCGCCCGCGTGAAGAACCTGGACGCCGATGAGATCATCCTGCTGCCGCTCTACCCGCAATATTCGGCGAGCACGACCGGCTCGTCCTGTACCGCCTGGATGAAAGCCGCGGCCCGTCGCGGTCTTGCCACGCATACGCGGATGGT
>CAZRBN010000064.1:0-6786 GCA_964598355.1 uncultured Gammaproteobacteria bacterium | reverse complement strand
ATAAATCCAATATCAGCAATCAGTTTTAGTTCTAGATGTACTTCTTTTATATCCACTGGTTTCCCTTTTTCAGCGTAATGAGGTGCTTGGTCTGTTGGAGTTTTGAATTCGTTATTCCCTCGCCCTCCTTTACCGCCTTTCGCAATAAGGATTTTGTCTGTTTCATTGATTATCTCCAGTTGCTCTCCTGTTATAGTATCTGTAACAAGTGTTCCTAAAGGTAATCTGATTGTTAAATCTTCTCCATTTTTTCCAAAGAGATTTTTCTTGCCTCCCGGAACACCATCTTCTGCTTTTAATTCTTTTTTAAAGCGAAAGTCTTTGAGGCCTAAAATATCATCAATTCCTTGTACGTATACATCTCCCCCATTGCCACCGTTCCCTCCATCAGGCCCTCCTTTATAATTTGTTGGCATGTGAAGGAAAGAGACTTTTCCATCTCCACCCTTTCCTGCTTTTATCGTTATGGTAACTGTATCAATTAACATACCTGCATTGTACCATATTAGAGGGTACTACGCTCACTGGTCGTAGTTTTAACAGTATAGCAATTTAACAATTTATAACTTCATATAGCTCGTGCTACAATAATTTCTATGAAAGGTTGGTTGGCATATATTTTTACGCTGAGTTCTTTGACAATTGTATTATGTCTTGGCATATGGGTCTACCAACCTCTTCTTGTTCCCTTTCAAGGTATTTCATCTTTCCCTATTCCCGCTGTGTTTGCATTGCCCAATAATAATCAAGTTGCGACACTTGATGTGTGGGATCCGGGCAAGAATATCGCCAATACACACGATACTGCAGCACCGCTGCTTTCAGCTTCTGGGGCATTAAGCTATGATTTGACTACCAATACCTATATCTACACAAAAAACATCACTAAGCGCCTTCCTATGGCCTCCCTTACTAAGATTATGACAGCTGTTGTATCCTTAGAGCATCCAAAAAATGATGACAGCTATAGAGTACGTCCTGAGAGTATTGTAGGAAATAATTCTATGGGGGTATCTTCAGGAGAAGTTTTAAGTCTTCATGAACTGTTGTATGGGTTGGTTTTGCCCTCCGGGAATGATGCTGCTGAAGTTTTTGCTGACAATTTTCCTGGAGGACGCGACAAATTTATTGCAGCCATGAATCAAAAAGCACTTGCATTGGGTCTTTCAGACACTCACTTTACTAATCCTTCAGGGCTTGAAGGAGATGGCAATCAGTATACGACAGCCTACGACTTGCTGGTTATTACCCGATATGCCCTCACGCACTTCCCTATTTTCAGAGATGTTGTTGCAACGGTTGAAGAGGCGTTACCTGCTACTCCCACACATAAAGCATATTATCTGACTAATGAAACGAATCTTCTGACAAGCTATCCGGGGGTAAAGGGCATCAAAGATGGATATACCCCAGAAGCAGGGCTTTGTTTGGTAACCTATCTTACCTATGGAGGACATAATATTATCTCTATTATTTTAGGAAGTGACGACAGACGGGGTGAAATGAAAGAAATCTTGGACTATTCTCTTCTTAAGCTGGGTATAAAACCTCCCCTACACGGGTAATCAAAATGGATAACAAAAAATCTGCTAATGTGGTCGAGTAGGAGCGATGAATTTTTTGGTAAGCTTTCAGAATCCTCAGCACTTTTAATTATAGGTCTATTCTGTTAAAATACCTCATATGAAAACGGTAGAACAAGCATATCAAGTACTTAGTACAAAAACACCAGAACTGCAGGCTGTTTATTCTTTTGTAGAACGTAATGCTAGTCGTGTAGCAACATTTCCTCGCACCGCCCTCTGGGATGATCTGAAACTCTTGGCCTTTGGAGGAACAGTAAATAGCACAGAATATGGTTCTACCGTAGGGGTCATGAGAAGACAAGGGTTTTTAATTGTAAACAAACCTATTACACCTGGTATGGCAGTAGAACAACCTCCATTAACATCAGATCAGGCAAGAGCAGCAAAAGTAATGTTTCATGTACATTATTTAACTTCAACTGAGCAAACAAGTGTAGGAACAAATATCTCAGCTACTGTAACTCTTCCATCTTTTATTCCTCCAGCTGGACTTAACCCCAATGGAAGCGGGGATATTGCAATACAGCATTTGGAAAATATTGACATAGGTGACTTAGGGCATGGAGGAGCAGTCAACGTTATTAGTCAATATGGAGTTACGCTAAACATTTCAGCAATAAGAAATATTCGACAAAGTCCAGAATGGAAAGTTACAAATGGAATTAGAGCGGGAAACACATTTGTTCGAACAATTTCTCCTACGGGAACTCATGAATCTATTGGTGATGAAAGATATGATGATGTTTTAGTTCTTGTCCATTCTGATGGAATTAACTACGAACGTACTTTTTTGTTTCTTTCCTGGAAACAAGTTGAAGTGTTAGCTCAACAAGGAATAACTCTAGAAGATGTTTGTTTTGGCACAGGATTACAAAAACTGAAAGTAACAATGCCTGAATTAAGAGGTAGGTTTGTAGAAACAAACCTTCTTAATGTAATTGACAATCAAACAGATCCAGGAGTACTTAACACAAGGTTAAATGCAAGAATTTAAATCTGATTTTTTCTGTCGAGCGGGAGCGATAGATCTTGAACTTTTTGAACCACTAGTTAAATCTATATTTCAATTTTGGAATTATTCAAATTTTGATGAAGAACTGCTCATTCAACCATTACAGAAGCCCCGGCATATGATACAGAAGGGTCAATAGAGGAGTGGAAACAAATAAAAATATCTTCTCGAAGGGAAACTTTAGCTAATTGATTGCCACGCATGAACAAGTCTTCTGGTAGATTTCTCGAAAACGAAATAATGACCTTGTCCTGGTTGATCTTCTGATCGACTAATAGGAACTCCTTTCAAATGAGAAATTAAAAGAGAACCCACACCCCCATGAGAAACAATAGCAATATTTTGACCATCAGTGCTTTTTTTTAAAATCTCTTCAACTGTTCTAAGAATTCTCTTCTGTGCATCAACGGCACTTTCCCATCCACGAATACTAATATTTGGGTTGGCAAAAAAAGCATCAGCAGTTGCTTCAAATTCTGTTGGCTCAAGAAAACCCGTTGACGACCTGTCCATTTCTCCTAATTCTTCCATATAGGTAACAGGCAGAATAAGACGCTCTGCAATTCTGTTTGCTGCTGTCATGGCTTTTTGCTCATTGCTCGAATAAACAGAATTTAAATCATTAATCCAAGGCTTTTCAAGAAGTTTCCCTAAACGTTCTAGTCCTTTAGGAGAAAGATCCCAGTGCGTAACAGGGACTGATTTATCAACTAGAACTTCTGGATGTGATATAAAATAGACTTTATCCACCAACATAGATTATACAACTTTCTATTACAGTACTATCTGGAATTCTTTCTAGAATGGGAATTATGTAATAATTTTGTAAACCTGTTACAATTGGGGTATGAAATTCGGTATCTTCTATATTCCAAAAGGAGAAATTTACCAAACTGGAAGTTCTCTTCTTGGCTATGATATTAGAAAAGAAGCTTTTCTTCCTCTTCCAAAGGAAATTGATCCTAAATGGGTAAAAATAAATTCGCCTTTCGGATTTCATATGACCATTACAGATGTTGTAGAAATAGAGGGAAAACAATTAGGAGAGATTGAAAAAACACTTCAGGAGTTATTAACCTGTTTACCTAAAAATTATCAATATAAGCTTGAGTTGAAAGATGTAGATTTTTGGGAGAAAAACCCTACACAAGCAGCAATCCGTTATAGGTCAAGTGAATCCCTCATAGTTTTACATACTCTCCTTGTTTGCTCAATACAGAAATTAGGAATATCTTCTTTCTACCTAGAGCAACTGAAAAAAGGGAATACGGATACCTGGACTAGAGAGATGATTAATAAAACAAAGCTATTTTATAGTCCATACATTTTTGATGAATTTAAGCCACATTTCTCACTCTTTAATCCTTTTAAAGAAGAGGATAGAGAAGGAGTTCTTGAGTATTTAAGGTCTTTATTCATGGAATATAAAACTATTATTGTAGATTCTCTTTACATTACAATAAAAGAAGACTTAGATCAAAATTTTAAAATTTATAAAGAAATTCCTCTCAATCTTGATTAATTAATCTTTGACTAATTTCAAAATATTTATCACGAACTTTTGAAATTCTATGTTTTTCTGCATTACGGTATCCTAACTTTTCATATGTAGCTAATTTTTTAGGCTCATTCAGTACCCCTTTTATTTTCCATGCCCATTCCTCAGGTGTGTTTTTTTCAACAACAATTCCTGTGTTTGATACAGCATTTTCAATTCCACCTGCTTTCGCATACATTACAGCTAATCCTCTTGCTTGTGCTTCTATACTTGTCAATGAAAATGCTTCCAGAATCGTTGAAGGAAATACCATTAGATCGTACGTGTTCATTAACTTCCATAAATTTTCTCTTTTCACTTGATCCTGAAAAGTAATATTGGTTATATGATGCTCATTAACAATTTTATGTAATTTTTCTTTATATCCAGCTTCATCTTCATTTCCAATAATCGTTAAATGTACGTTATCATTCTTTAAGTACTGCATTGCAGAGATAACAATATCTGCACCTTTATAACTCGTTAATCTTCCAGCATATAGAACTCGTAAATAATTTTTTGAGAAATCATGAGACTTGTTACGAGTTTTTAGGAATGCTTTGTCAGGTATTCCATGAGGAATAACAGTATAGTCTTTCTCACACTGATCAACACGAAAATAATCATCTGCCATTTTTTGAGCGGGGAAAACCAATAAATCCATACTGTCTCTAATCACTTGCATATTCTTTAGAAAAAAATCTGACTTACTAGCAATTTGAACATCCGTTCCATGACAGATACCAATTGTAGGTATTGATAACTTAAGGTCTGCTATAGCTCGAGAAAAACCAAAATTCAAATGTTGACAATGAATAACATCTGGTTTATACAACTCAATGTGCTTCTTTAATTCCTTTTTCAGCTTCTCTATATACGCAGAAAATTCCTCTATCGTTCTTTTCTTTTCTACCGCTAAAAAAACAACATCATCCATTGTCCACCAATGCGTGTATCCAGGATTTGTAGGGGGAAGAGTGAGGAAGCGTACTTCAACATCTTTGGGGAGATTGGAATACCAGTCGTTGCAAATAATGGGGCTACCACCAAAGGGAATAAAAGGAATATCTATGCCAGTTAAAATTTTCATTATTTTTTAAAGTCTTTATAAACTTGTGACTCACTTGGTCCTTTACTCCCTTGATACTTGCCTTCATAGAGAACTACTTTGCCTAGAACTTTCCAGAAAGTAACCTGTCCAATTTTCATTCCTTGATAAATTTTGACAGGCTGTACTGCATGCATCATGAGTGTAAACTGACCGCACGAGCCAATATCAATAAGATCTGCTGTGATATGCACAAAAAGCCCTACTCTCCCTGTCGAAGATTTGCCTCTTAATATTGGAACGTATGTGTTACTACCAATTGTCTCCATTGTGTAGCCTAAGTAAAGCTTATCTGGCTGCAATTCTAATCCTTCTGGAGGGATTTTTATAATTTCTGTTTCGTTTTGTCGCTTAGTATCGAGAATTTTATTTTTGTACACCTTAACATAATCACCTAGCCTAAAATCATAGGAATTAGGATTAATTTGATCCTCACAAAAAGGTTCAATAACTATAGCTTTCTTTTTTACTTCTTCTTCTATTCTTGGTCCAGTCAAAATCATACGTTTATATCAAACTTTTCAGTCATGCTTACTTGAGGCATTGAATAATTAGCATAGCTGTCAGCTTTGTTTCGATATTTCTCTCCTTTTAACAAATTCAATCCATCAGGCTTCCAGAATGACACCTGTCCTATTCTCATTCTTGCATAGACAATAAGAGGCTGCACAACAGTTAACTCTAAGGTCCAACTATGCTTTGTTCCAATGTGTCCTAAGTCTGCTGTTATCTGCAAAAAAAGTCCCAATCTGCCTAATGACGATCTACCTATTAAAGAAGGAACATATGCATCACTCCCAATCTTTTCATAGGTTGATCCTAAATAAAGTTTTTTAGGTTGTAAGATATAGCCTTCCTTTGGTATTTTAATTGTTTTAGTTCTATGCTCCGATTTTATATCAATAAGATCGCTTTCTAACTCAACCAAATAATCACCTAACCTATAATTATAGCTATTAGGATTAATAAAACTGTTCTTAAATGGGTAGATAGAAATATTTTTAACTTTAACTTCTTTAGAAATTTGGTCACCTGTTAATATCATACAATTAGCAATTATTATATAACTATATCTTAGGGAAGCAAGAAGCAAAAGAGTGCAAAGTATACAACCAATATTTTACATTTAAGAAAAGTTTAAGAGAGAATGTATCGCAGAAGAAATGCTCAAAAAATTTAAAATAAACCTATAATTCTAGTTGTTGGGGAAAGAAGACTTGAACCTTTTTCTAGCCTACTGGATCTAAGATCAATCAGAGATCTAAATGTATGTATACTGAATAGTTAGTTTATGCAGTAACTCTATCTATAAATCGTTTTCTTAAATATAACGGTAATTGAGGAGAGTCACCTTGATATCCCTTTATTTTTGATGAAAATTCCTGACTAATTCTTTCTCCTATGGATCGTTGAACTTCATATAATGATTTTCCATTATACTTTGGTTTGTACAACTCACTAAATCTTATATTTCGCTCTGCACGTTCTGGATCTTCTCTTTGTCCATCCCAACCTCGTTCTAAGTTATCAAACCTGTCTTTTA
>CAZRBN010000063.1:0-7201 GCA_964598355.1 uncultured Gammaproteobacteria bacterium | reverse complement strand
CGACAGAATTCCACATCATCCTTTTCGTAACATTTTCCCTAAAAAGAATAGCGCAAGTCCTCCTACAATAAGACCACTCATCACTATTTTTGTTCTATCAACTATTGGGACAAATTCAGCCTGTTCTCCCACTATACGTATATAGCCAATTGGTTTGATGCTAATGCTTACTCCTAAGCCCATACCACCTTGTTGTGGTTCGGGTTCTTTTCCAGGTTCTTTCTGTGGTTTTATGCCTCCACCACCACCGCCTCTTACAGAAAGCGCTGCAACAGGAATAACAGTAAGATTATTTTGCTTGATAGGATCTCCTAGAATTGCCTTGATATTTGCACTTTTCTGAACTTGATCAATAATTTTCTGTATTAACTCATCAGGTTTCACAAACCTATCATAAGTGCTTAATACAAATCATATGAAAGAATTATGTGTAAAATTGTTATGAAGAGTTGGCTTCCTTTAAAGCGGATGTTCTACTATAGACATACCTTGCAGTTTAAAAAGTGCGAAATCTGTGGCTATTACCCTCCAAGAGGATAAGAAGTAGTAGAAACTAATAATAGATTGTATCCCCTTCGCTTAGGCCTTTCATAATTTCTGTTACTTTTCCATTCGTAATACCTGTTTGGACATAGATTAATTTTCTTGCATTACCTACTTTTAGATAGGTACCATTGTCGTCTGTATGTAGGTATTCATTAGGAGCCAAAACAACATTCTCATTGTATTCATGAAATATAACGTAGCCACCCATCCCAAATTTATATTTATAATCTTCATTACCTTTATTATCCAGAGATAATTTAACTGTATATAAATTATTGTTATTTGCATCCTGATGTGGAGAAAATGCTACGTTTGTTATAGTAGCTTGAATATATTCAGAGGGAAATGCATTTAACACTATTATCCCTTTATCTCCAACATGTAAATTGTCAACTTCTGTTTCTTCAACGTCTGCATTAAAAAACATTGTTTTAGGATTAATAACTTCAAATTTTGCTTGATCAGCAGTTTGAATATTTACCCCTGCAATAGGGGTATCTATTTTTGTTACGATACCATCAATTGGTGTGTATAAGTTTGAAAATTGCTTTATAAGATCTTGGAGTTCGACGCTCCCGACACTGTTATCAAGAGAAATTTGGTTCTGCTGAAGGAGTCTCTTTTGCGTGTCACTTATGGCTTGACTTGGTGATCTCCCTCCATTGTCACTAGTAGCTTGATCGAACGTGTATCTCTGGTTTAGATAATTTGAAAGGTTTATTTGCTGCTGTTTTTGTACTGCCTGAACATCGAGTGAAGCAAGGAGTTGATTTTTTTTAACAGAGTCTCCCGTTTTGACTCCAACCCATGAAATCATAACGCCATTTGCTGGAATTTGTTGAAATTGCAATATAGCATGTTCGGAAAAGTCAATGCTTCCAGGAAATAATATTTGAGCACGTATAGTTCCTTTATGTACGGTTATTGGAACGAAAGACAATCGTGCAGATTTTATGAGGCTCCAATCAGAGGTTGCTAAAATATCGATCATGATTGCTATGAATGAAATAGCCACCAATATGCCTCCAATGACGATAAGGAGCTTGCGGTTAATTTTTTTCATATTTATATCCTTACAATAACAGTATCGAGAATTAACAAAAAATTCAAGGAGTGAAATTAGCACTTGCAATACGAAAAACGAATTAATACACTGTAATAGTTGGGTATGAATAAATATATATACACGTTTCTTTTCCTATTGGTCTTCCTTTTCATGGCACGCCTGTCCCATCCATATCCGTCCTTTGCTCAATTGGATCAGTTATCCATACCTAATATCACTCCCTACTGGATTAAACGGCAAGCTTATGATACTTCGAAATCTTTAGTGCTTTCAAAAGGTAAATCATCGCAAGCTTCTCAGGATTCGTTTTTTTCAGGAAAGAGTTTACTAACAGTGATTCCTTCAGTTGCGGGTGGCGGTGGTATAGTTCTTGGTTCCGTTTTAACATGGCTCAATATTCAAAAGAAGCAGAAAATGTTTAAAAAATACATGGATGAGATTGTACAGGCTGAAAAGGAATATGACGAAGCAAAAATAAAAAATCCAAAACAACGTAATACGCTTTCTCAATTAAAAGAGAAATTCTCTAAGCTATTGGAAGAAGCTGACTTAGCTGTAGGCGATAAAAAGATAGATGATGACCACCGTACTACAATTTCACATACTATTGAAAGAAAACTTGAAGAAATAGAAAAGAGTGCTTAGCCAATGAAAAAGTACCTCCTTATAGGTTTTGCCTTGTATAGCATTTTATTTTTTTCGTCGTGGTCAACATCTAAAGTTTTTGCAATAACTCCCGCTCCTACACCAACTCCTACTCCTACGCTCAAACCAACTCCTACGCCTATACCAAAACCAACTCCTACGCCTACACTTAAACCAACTCCTACAAAGGCTCCTGCTCCAACCACACAACCGACAAAGGCACCTCAACCAACGATTCCTGCTGTTATTAATCCTCTTATTACGCCTGCTCCACAGCCTTCCATTGTGGTAAGAGTAGTAACTGTTTTTAAA
Organism: uncultured Gammaproteobacteria bacterium; assembly: GCA_964598355.1. Taxonomy (GTDB): domain Bacteria; phylum Patescibacteriota; class Microgenomatia; order Levybacterales; family UBA12049; genus DASQJJ01. The sequence goes on along the minus strand of CAZRBN010000063.1, from coordinate 4,632 downwards.
CAAACTGTCCAAAAAATAGGGACAAATATTTCAAGAGTTTTTTATAGGTTTCGTCCTGTTAAAAAAAAGCCAATAAAAAAAGTTATTAAACCTGTCACAAAAAATTCCAGAGCTTTTTTCCCTACTCCAAAAGTGATTAAAAAACCTACAATTCTTAATCAATAATCCAAATTCCACATTCATTAGCAAAAATCTCAATATATACGTTCATGGGAGGGGGAAAGAATATATAACGGCTTGCCAAGGCGAGTGTTGTGGTTAGGAATGACAAAGAGGTTTTGAAACGTGTTCTCTTCCATCAATGTATCACTGTAGATTTAGTATGGGAAGATAAATATGATTCCAGTATGTTGAAAATTTTCCCATCAACAATTTCATCAAACTTACGAGCAAACAAACCCTGACTTGCTAACAAAAATTTTGCATCTTTAAAAGTGAAGTCTCTTGGACGCAATTTTATTTTTCCCGATGGGACCCAATCAATAGTTCTTTTATCGTCATTAACAATAATGCCCTTATAGCTTGTATTCATTATGACAGTTTGAAAAAAGCCTTCATCTGGAATAAAGGTATTACGGTAAAATCTCTTAAACCTTTCTACTTCAGGAGCATACGTAACAAATTCACAAAATCTTCTACTTAAAATCATCCATTGGTTGCCAATATATGGAGTTACATCTGTAAGATACGTCCTCTTAAAGAAAGTACGGAGTATCTTATTTCCAATTTCTAAGACATAGTTTTCTATTCTATATAACGTGTCAAAGCGAAATTGGGTCTGATTAATAACTTTCATAAAGTCTTTTCCGCGGTTGCGCTGAAGGAATTTTTTAATATCCCTTTGAGATTTTAAGGGGAAATCCTGTCCGCTTAGATTGATAAAGAATTCCCAAGCAAGTCCCATTTTTAATAATTGCTTAATACCTCGAAGCTCTGCATCGATAAGACTATATCCTCCCCAAAGTGTATTTCCACTACGCAACATAGATGTGTTGGGAAAATCAGATAAAAAATTTTCTATTTCACTCTGCATTTTAGCTCCAGACCGCTTGTCGACATGGACCAAATAATAGTTATCTGCATGATAGATTGCCTTAAAGAGTCTTTTGAATTGATTGGGATATCTATGCACCATGATAAAATATGCAATCATGTGATGAAAATCCTCCAATACGTTAGGGTGCTATCCTTACGTGAATATGCATTTTTGCACGAAGTTAGACTTAAAAATACGTTACTCATAGGTTACTTAGTGGAGGGAACCAGTGATGAAAAATGAAGTGCGGATTCGTATATCAGAACGACAAATTAGTGGTTTCTCACATTCATTGTATCACTTTTACAATATATTAGATATATGTGGATAAATTCTCAGCTCTCGTATGCATCCGAGAGCTGTCAAACGGTTAGTACTTACTATTTAACCGTTGGTATTTGCCCTGCATTTTCCTGAGCTTCCCTTGCAGCACTTTCATGTGCCTCATGAGTTGGATTCTCATTGGATTTGAAAGTATGTTGGGATGTCCCATTATTCTGTCCATCACCAGTTTGGCTCGGTGCTGTCGTCACTTGAGCTGCTGGAGTCGTTGTCTGGGCATTAGACTGATGAGCTGTGAGAAGTGTTGACCCAGCAACAACTCCAACAAGCATAGACAGTCCTACGACTGCTACTCCCAGACCTTTTTGTTGTATATTTTCAACTTGCATTGCATCACCTCCTTTCATAATAAGAGAATACAACCGGTGACTGAGAATTAGCTTAGACTTTCCAGACTCAGAATGAATGTACACAAGAAGGAATGAAGAGCTCTATTTGGTAATGCTTTCTGATAAGCTACCTCACGTAGCTTATCGCAATGTATTACTTTGCAAGGTGCCAAATACCACCAACGCCATCGCCTGTCGTATCTCCAACCTTTTTATCACTCATGTAGTAATACAAAGGATGATTATTCCAGGTATACTGCATAGTGCCATCAGTTCGTTTGGTTGTTCCGAGATGTGCAGAAAGTGTTGCGGGAACAGTTCCTGAAACAAGATATGGTGGCCACGTTTCAGCACATTTTCCATAGCAAGTACTTTCAGAAGTTATATCTTTATCAAAGGTATACAACGTCATTCCTTTGGTATCTGTTGCGTACCCAGAGGTTGCCATGGCAACCGGTGTCTGGACTTCCATCATGGCTTTTTTTGCTACCATTGCTTTTGCGTCATCTAGTTGCTTTTGCATGATCATTTTTGCAGTTTCCATTTTCCTGGTTGCTCGAGATCGTTCAAAATAAAATCCTCCAAAAGCTCCAACAAGAAGCGCAACGACAACGACTATACTCACTGTTATTTTGTTCATATACTCACCCCCTTCCAATACGTCTTACTCTATCTCTTTTTTTACTAATTCTACAAGAGCAAAGTATGCAAAGATAATAACTGAGAGGAAGACAAAATAAATAACGGGAAGTGGCTGAAACGAGAAGTAGGCCTTAAAGGGAGAAAATGGAAGAACTACCCCGAGTACAAGACCTACTATGATACTGATAGAAAGAGCGAGGCTTGGTCGGCTTTTCCAGAAAGGTACTTTCTTGGTACGGATAGCAAAAATAATAAGGCTTTGGCTAAGAAGGGATTCAACAAACCATCCTGTTCGAAAGAATATTTGGGATGCATGAAAAATATACAGGAGTCCACCAATAGAGAGAAAATCAAAAAGTGAGCTAATAGGTCCAAAAGTAACCATAAACTTTCTGACAAAACGCATACTCCATACAGATGGTTTATTAACGACATCTTCATCAACGTTATCCTGTGGAATGGTAATTTGAGAAAGATCATAAATAAAATCAAGTACAATAATCTGGAGGGGAAGCATAGGCAAGAAAGGAAGGAATACTGATGCTGCAGCAACAGTAATCATATTCCCAAAATTCGAACTGATAGACATAATAATATACTTAAAAATATTTTGATGCGTCTTACGGCCTTCAATAATTCCCTCTTTGAGGACATGGAGGCTTTTTCGAAGTAACACAATATCAGCAACATCTTTTGCAATATCTGCTCCTGTGTTAACTGAAATGCCAATATCTGCTTGCTTGAGAGGAGGTGCATCATTAATGCCATCTCCCATATACCCGACAATATTCCCGTTGTGTTTGAGAGCTTTAATAATGTCCTGCTTTTGGTCAGGAGAGAGACGCGCAAAGATAGTTGTCTCGCCAACTTTTTCTGATAGTTCAACAAGCGTGAGTTTTTCTATATCTGTTCCGGTAAGTATTCCTTTTATTGAGATACCGCCATCTGCACAGACTTTTTCTGTAATAAACTCATTATCACCTGTCAAAATTTTTATTTCTATTCCTGCTTTCTGAAGTTCTGTAACAGCATGAGGAACTGTTGCTTTGATAGGATCTTTATATAACAGGAATCCGAGAAACGTTAAATGGTGCTCATCAGTGGGAGAATATGTTTTCTTTTTTTCAATAGACTTGTGGGAAATAGCCAACACCCGCAATCCTTGCCTACTCAATTTCTGATAGTCATGGATAAGGTCTTTTCTTGTCTGTTCGGTCATTTTGTGTGTTGCGTCTATATGGGTACATTTCTCTATAATGTTCAGCGCAGCACCTCGGGTAATGAGCAATGCTCTGTTATTTTTCTCAACAATAACAGATGAGCATTTTCGTACAAAGTCGAATTGAATCTCATCAATTTTTTTGTACTCGTGCAAAGGTACGTTATGGGGATAGGAAAGCGTTGCTTTATTCAATGGATTAGTTGCTGCCAAATCAAATGAAGAATGAATAACTGCTGCATCGAGGATAGAATCATTTTTCTTCCCATCTTTATTTTGGTAATTTGTGAGTGCGACATCTCCTTCGGTTAAGGTCCCTGTTTTGTCAGTACACAGAATTGTCATTGATCCCAAATTTTGAATTGCAGGGAGATATTTCACAATCACTTCTTTTTTCTCCATTTGTAATGCACCCTTCGCAAGTGCAATGGTAATGATAACGGGCATAAGCTCTGGAGTAAGTCCTACAGCAAGCGCTACAGCAAAAAGAAGCGAGTTAAAAATACCATGATGGAGAATTGCATTAACACAAAAGATAAAAATAGTTAACAGAATAATAACCCGGACAACCAGTGAGCTAAAACTTTGAATGTCATGGTCAAAAGCGGTTTGGGGTTTAGCATTCACAATTTCATGGGAGAGATGTCCAAGTTGGGTTTGATGCCCAATTGCAATGACAACTCCCTTCCCTTCTCCTGTTACGACGTGTGTTCCGGCAAAACAAATATTTTTCATTTGAGAGAGTGAGACCCTTTCTTGAGCAATGGTATTGGCGTGTTTTTCGACGGGAAATGATTCACCCGTAAGGGTTGATTCATCGATAGTGATATCTTTGGTTTCGATGAGTCGCACATCTGTCGGTAATAAGTCGCCTGTCTGGATGATAATGATATCTCCCACGGTAATATGGGTAAAGGGAATTTCTTTCTGTTGTCCATCTCTTACAACAGTTGCAGTAAGGTGCGTTTTTTTCTTGAGTTTTTCAACTGCTTTATCTTATTTTTGGTGTTGGTAAAAAGTAATGTCACCAATTATTTAAACTATTACAGCAATAATAAAAAAGC
>CAZRBN010000062.1:4512-7398 GCA_964598355.1 uncultured Gammaproteobacteria bacterium | reverse complement strand
CTGTCCCTTCACGGGTAGCTGGAGCAGCAGCAACTCCTACTGTCTCAGTTACTGCTTCTGATTCTGCAACTCCTGTCCCACAAGTGCCTCCAACAACGGCTGTTGATAATTTTATGAAAAGTTTTACCCAAATAAAAACATCAAATAAAAATGATCAAAATGCAGAAAACGCAAAAAGCTTTTTGTCCAAAGACGCACAGAAAGTAGTAAGTCAGGAAAGTGCCGGAAGTACAGCCTCGGGACTGGCTAGATTCGCTGGTGTCCAGAGTGTACCAGATGGTGGGTATACTATTGGGAAGCCTACCACGACTGATGACACTTCAATTGTAGCAACAACATGGAATTTCTTAAGTGGACCTGTAACTAAAGTATTTTATCTTATCAAAGAAAATAGCCAGTGGAAGATAGATACAATTCGAGATAAATAAGCTGTTTACCGTTATATTCTTTCAACTCTCTCACGTGCTTTTGTTTTCTCTCTCAAGTACTACCATTAGGCTATCTTCAGAAAGGGTGGTGATACACATGAGAAAAATGGTTCTTGGTATCTTTTCTTCCGAAGCTGATGCACAAACAGCTGTTGACGATTTACAAGCTGCTGGATATGAAACAAAAGATATTTCAATCGTGATGAAACATGTAGATGCAGCGTCTCGTTTTGCTGAGGCAACTGGCACAGATGTTGCAAATAGTGCAGTCTCAGGAGCTGTGACTGGAGGGGTTATTGGAGGTATTGCAGGACTTCTTATTGGTATCGGAGCGATTACAGTTCCTGGTATCGGAGCTCTTCTTATTGGTGGACCTATTGCAGCAGCGCTCGGTATTACAGGGGCTGCTGCAACAACTGTTTCAGGTGCTGCGACAGGAGTCTTAGCAGGAGGGCTTATAGGGGCATTAATGGGACTTGGTATTTCCCGTGAAGATGCAGCTATATACGAGGCGCGAATTAAAAATGGTGGTATATTGATTGCTATTCCTGCTCAAGCAGGGCGAGAGGAAGAAGTTATGGCTATTCTTGAGGATAATGCAGCAGATCAAATTCGAGCAATTGATTCGTCAATCCATAACGAAAAAGAGTTTGAAGATGAAAAGCCTTCATATACTGATCAGTCATTTCAGTATGCAACTCTTGGTGCAAAAGGAGGAAAAAGTAAAGCTCGTGTTAAGACGAAACCAAAAAGAAAGACAAAAAAGGTTGAAGAGTAAATTTCTTCAGCTCTTTTTCCCTCAACCCCAAGTTTTATCTTGGGGTTTTGGTATTTGTAACCTTTACCTTTCTTACTCTTCTCTTACATTTTTATACACAATCTTTTACTTTAAGCATTTAGAATCAGGGAGGAAATAAAGGAGGTGATATGAATTATGGCAAAAGGAAAAAGAGGTTTGGCATCAGCTGATGATAAAACTCGAAAAAGAGTTGGACATTTAGGAGGAATCGCAAAGCATAGTCTTCGAGGACTACAAGCAGCACCCAAGCACGTAAGACAACGAGTTGCACGAATGGGTGGAAAAGCATAAGCTTTCTATTTATATGATTTAAAGAGGCAGAGTAACGGCTGCCTCTTTATTGTTGGATATATAGGTAATACTTTCTGTTATTGTCTGTTTTTCCATAAGAAGCTCAAATAGTGTTACTGTCTTCATGAAAGCTTCAGGGAAAATATCCAAATCCTCTTCCCCTACCGAGACTGTAATTTGAAATGTTCCACGGGGATACTTATTCCAATTCCAATCCGTTGTCCCGCTAAACATTGCCTCTTCGTACCCTTTCCTCAATTTTAGTTGGCATAAATACTCAAGAAGAATATGCTCAAATAAATGGCCTAATTCGGTGCGTAACACTTCTATGCTAAAAGGAATATTATTTTCATTAAAGCACGTTGATTTTAAAATGGTTGGAAGCAGCTTTTTGAGCGTAGGGAGTGTATGAGACATTTTTCCAGTGTGTACTTCTTTAGTGAAAACCTGCATGAATATCTTTGTTTTGGTATTTGTGTGGCGGACATGAAAGGAGAAGGATTCTGGGTAAATTCCGTAGTGGTTGCGTAAGGCAGTACTTGGCATAGGTGCTTTTCTTACAAAATATTGCTATTTCTTTGCAAATTTCTTACCAAGGATATACAGAAATGTCCTTTTTGTCAAGCAAAGCGAGCAATATGCAGGCTACGACAGCAACCCTGAGCATCAGGGTAGGCCTGCCACTTGGCAGGTTTTTTACTCAAGGTTTCTCTTTATTTTTAGGATGTTTCAGAGGTTTTATTATTTTGACGTGCTTGACCTCCCATTTTGCCAATTCTACTATAGTGGCTTGGTCCAAACTGCTTTTTTGTAGCATTGCCTCCTTTTCTTCCCAGACTTTTATAGCCATCTTTGCCAAGCATACTTTTTCGTGATTGACCGCCTTTTTGTCCTATTTTTTGATAAAATTCACGTCCGTACTCTTTTTTTGTAGCAGTTCCCCCTTGTTTGCCTATATTTTGGTAAAAAGATTTGTCGTGTGTACTGGCAGTTTGTTTGCCTCCCTTTCTTCCTGCATCTGCCGTTGTCATTTGTCCTTTGTTACTTCTGTTGTTAGGCATAGATCCACCCCCTTTCAGTGACTCTAGTATGGAAATGTGGCTTGAAAGGAGAATGAAAAGAGGGTAACGATTATGCAAGAAGGAGATCAGTCGGATGAGCGAATCGTTCTAGAAACTAATTCTAAAAGAGTTGAAACATCGAAAGGCTTTGGTAAGAATGCATCAGCTCCTGCTTCTTCAGCAGCTTTTTCAGCAGTAGGATGAGCAGAAATAATAATTACTGGAATTGAAGAAGTTTTTTTATCCTTTTTTAGTTCGCGTGTTATTTCCCGTCCTTCTTGCTGCTTTCGTCGCCTTGCGGCTCGCC
>CAZRBN010000062.1:0-4502 GCA_964598355.1 uncultured Gammaproteobacteria bacterium | reverse complement strand
TCCCGTCCGTCTTTTCCTGATAAAAGCAGGTCGAGAATGATAAGATTTGGAGCATATTTTTTTGCTATCTCTAATGCCTCTTCCCCTTTGAGTATTGTTTGTACATCGTAATTCTCTGATGTGAGAATAAGCTCAATTGCTTCAAGAATATGGGGATTATCATCAACAACAAGTATCCTATGGGCCATAATTCACGTGCGTCACCTTTCATATAGTATACGACAAATGGTTACAATTACAAGTTTTTGATTGTTTTTCTTACAAATGTGAGTTTTGCCAAAGCAAATACAAGAAGTGCCATACAAGAAACAATAGTTATCCATGAAGCTCCTGTTTCAAGCAATGTAGTGACGAAAGTAACATCTATAGCAAATCTTCCTTTTGGTAAAGAGATGCTGAGTAATCCTCGATTATTTTTTACCATCACAGGCATATTATTAACAGTAATTTTCCATGCTGGGAAATATGAGGTCGAAAAAGTAATATCTGATGGACTAAGCAGCGTGGCGATAAATTGTTGTTTTACTGCAGTTTTTTTTGTAAGAAAAATAGATCCCTCCCCTTTTGTTATGACAGCTTGCTGTTGTGGTCTTGCAGAAAAAATAGGTGTCCAAAACGTGTGAAATACATTCCCTGGACTATTTGTTCCATCAATAAAGTTAGAGCGGGTTGTGTAGTGGCTATCCGTGCGGAGATGATAAAAAGCAGGATGAGCGTAGTCATATGTTGTGAGAAAAAGAATTCCTAAAAAAAGTATCACCCATATAAATGATCGATCCCTGTAAAAGGAACTTCCTGCAAGAAAGGAAGAGATCAATATCAAAAGGCTAAGGAGTCTCCATGGAAATTGAAAGTAGTGTAGTAGTGGTATGACGTTCCATAAAGTGAGAGAAAAAGGTGTTATGAAGAAAAAGGTAATGAGAAATGCAAAAAGAAAAAAAAGAAAGATATTTCTCTGTGTCGTATTTATTTTGGGAATTTTTATAAAAAAAATAAAAGAAAGAACAGTTACGAGTAAATTTGCTGTTCCAATCTGCACCGACATTTGATTGGTAAGATTATTATCAAAAAATCCTGTTCCCCATGAAGGAAAAAGAAGTTGAAAAAAATCTGGGAAATTTTTTTGGATATTGTAGATTTGTAAGCCATCGACATATCGGGTTTCAAACAATGCCGGTATCCAAAAGATGGCTGTAAGGCCAAGACTGAAAATAATTATGAATAATGAATGAAGCAGTATGCTTGTTTTTTGTTTGGATTGTAAAACAAGAAGAAGCACATAACTGAGAACAAACAAAAAAAACATGAGAGCGAGAATATTATGCGAGAAGATAATACATGCTAAAGAAATCGTTGCACCAACAAAATAAATCTTCTTATGAGTTTTGGAAAACTTTGTATAACTCCATAAAAATACAGGAAATAGAGCAATAGCCCATACTTCGCCGACAGAGCCTCGCACATAGATGTCAACAAAATGATACGGGGAAAATGAATAAAAGGCAGATGCAACAAGGCCACCTTTTTCACCCCAAAATTCTTTTGCAAAAAAATAAAAAAATATTCCCCCAATAAGTGTGGCAACAAACATTTCTAATTTAAAACTATCAATAAAACTTGCTCCCAGAAAATGTAAAAGAGATGCAACATAATTAGGCAGAGGATATACATACGTAAATAATGGAACACCATAGGTAAAATTTAAATCAGGTGCCCAACGTGGATACCAATTGCCTGCACGTAAGACTTTATCAAATTCATAAAAGCGTATTACATGGTATTCTCCATCGTGCGTTGGCGGAAGACCTGGGTGAAGAAGGGCAATTCCTGCGAAGAGGGCAATGAGAAAAGAAAAAAGTAAATACTTTTGTTTGATACATGCATGTACTAGTTTCATGGTTGTTGTTACTTACAGTTTCTCAATTTGAGTTTTTTTACCAGCCGGCGAATTAGTGCTTCAGATTCATGAGTAATTGTTTACTAATGAAATAAAACGCAGTTAATGTGATCGGTATACTCATTAACATAACTTTTAGTATCGGTGTTGGGCCAAAATAGGTTCCAAGCAACATAAAAGGAATATATCGAAGTAACAAACCAAAAGTAATACTCACCAACAGGTATTTGGTGATTCTATTATCAATTAAAAAAGTACCTGATACCAAAAACCATAAAGCATACCATGGATATATTTCCTCTCGTAAAGAGGATAAGAGAAACACACAAATCATCAAAATTGTTACCCACGTAAATAGTTTCTGCTGTTTCCAATTGTTGCGAAATGCTAGTGGAAGTATTGGTAATAGAATGAGAGTTGTATATTTAATACCAACTGAGAGAATGTAAACAGCTATGTTCTTTCCTACTCTTTTATTAAAAAAGAAATAGAGCGAAAGAAGCAATAAAAACATCATGACAATATCATTATGACTACTGACTAAAGTTTCAATGATAACCAGGGGGTTAAGTGCAAAAAAAGCAGTTTTAAAAATACTACGTGTCATCTTCCATAGAAGAAAAGTGATAAGACAGTAGAATAGAACGGTTGTAATTTTAAAATTGAAAAGGATAAAAAGAAAATTACCAAATCCTAACAGAAAAGGTATTCCAGTAAGAAGAATCCAAAAAGGTGCATATAAGGCTGTTTTATTTGCTGCATGCATAAATTGAAGTAATGGGTCGTGAGTAAATTCTATCGGCATAAGAATATAGGGATTTTCATGGTAAAGAAAAGCAACTTTTGCTGTTGCAATATAATTGAAAATATCAAATGAAAGCATGGCAGGATAAGAGAAGAGGAGTGCACAGATTGTGATGCCGATTACATATAATAATTCTTTTTTTACTATGATATTTTTTTGTATAAGAAACAAAAATGAAAGATAAAATGCAAAAAATAACACTACCAGCAAAACAAAAAGGATTGTTGTGACCGTTCTATGTAATGAGAAAAAACTAGTATAAAAATAATGTAAATAAAAGAAATTGGGGTCAATAAAAAGGTAGGAGAAAAGAGTAAAAATGATAAGGAAAAGGGTATATCCTAAGAAAAGTGTATGTTTCATAAATAGTGAAATCTTTCTGTCATTGCGCTTTCTATAAGTGTGTGAATATGAAGAAGTGATGCTGGATTTTTTTCAGGGGTCCAGGAAAAATCTGCAGGTGTTTCTTCTTTCATTTTGTCTAAAACTTCACTATGTTTGAGAACTGCCTCGTGTAAGATCTGTCTCTTTTCTCTGATATTCTTCCCTTCTCGTTGTGCTTTTTGGAGAAACGGTAAAGTTTTGGAAAAATACCTGTTTGATTTTTGTAATGCTGTATATCCTAGCAGGTATTGTTGATATTCAAAAAGTGTCTTTGCTTCGACAAGATATTTATCTGCTTCTTTGAGATTGTACTCAAATTGCCCAAAATTTCCAAAATACCAGTATTGCATGACTCTTTCCCATGCAATATGAAGTTGGTAATTGACCCCTCCTGGCATAGTTGAAGGGTAGGGTAAGACATATGACGAATCTGCATGTAAGGGTGCTGTTGAAAAAAGAAAAAGTGCCCAGATCGTCACAAAAATGGCCAAAATTCGTTTCATTATTTGCATTGTAATGGTTATGTATCTGTGGAGCAAGATATATTCTTTCGTCTCTCTAACCATTCTTTGGCTGTTTTCTGCTTTTGCTTACATAGCATATATCTTGGAAACCAGCCGCTAAGTAGTACTAAAGGAGGTGAATACTCTATGGCGTATCAGTATACCAATAAAAAAGGAACAACGTATTATCTTCACACAACAGTTGTTCAGTTGAGGGGTGGAAATAGACAACAGACTATTTACTATTTCTCCCGTCAAGTTGGGCCAAAGGCAATTGATGAAATTCCTGCAGGCTTTGAGGTGGTTGAAAATCAACGAACAGGCCTTCCGGTTTTGAGAAGGAAAGTATAAAAATAGCAGGTACATTCTTTGGAATAGCTCTAGAGCAAGACAAGTGAGTATAAGAGAGAAGTTAGTTCTGGCTTACTGCTTCTTCTAACATATTTTTGACCTTTTCTATACTTTCTTCATGATACAAGGAAAGCGTATATACTTTTTGCTTGGTCTTTTTTAGGTCTTTTATCTTTTTATCTATTGTTTCCTGGTCTACTAGATCTGTTTTTGTGAGTAAAATGATTTCTGGTTTTTGCAGCATTTCCGGGTTATATTGTTTGAGTTCTTGTCGAATGACTGTATAGACTGAGACAACGTCCTCATTCTCAACTGAGATACAATGAACAAGCAGCTTTGTTTTTTCTATATGCCGTAAAAATTTGATTCCCAATCCTTTGCCTGCTGATGCTCCCTCAATAAGTCCTGGAATATCAGCAAGGGTAATATTTTCAAGCATACCAATATTTGGTTCAAGCGTCGTAAAGGCATAATTCCCTATTTTTGGGTGTGCATTGGTAAGGATAGCAAGCAGCGAACTCTTTCCAGCATTCGGAAGACCGATAAATCCAATATCAGCAAT
>CAZRBN010000061.1:0-7642 GCA_964598355.1 uncultured Gammaproteobacteria bacterium | reverse complement strand
TGCTTTTCCTTGCTTTCCAAAAATCAAAATTAGGAAAAGAGTTAGGCAGTGCAACAGTTGTTGCAGAAGCAAACTATAGCTTAATTGATGGATCCCTTGCTGCCGTAGTCTTGGTAGGACTTCTTCTCAATGGATTTTTTGGTCTATGGTGGGCAGATGCAATAATGGCACTTCTTATTGCATTATTTGCAATAAAAGAAGGCATTGATGAATGGAGAAAAAGCTAAAAAAATTGACTTTTCAAGTTTTCCTTAATTCCTTTTTTCCATAAGATCCAACGGCTAAAGCAACCGCAGCAAAAAATATAGCAAAATCTCGAAAAAGAATATCCACTTGAGTGAAATTTGCTCCAATAATACCCAACAGAGTTAATGCTGCAAGTGAAGCAGCATAGACTGTTTGCCATCCTGTCAGTAACCAAATACTCAAGATAAGCTGATATACAGAGAAGCCTACAAGAAGGATTGATGCAGGAAGGAGAGCTCTTGCTACTGAAGGAATATACCCAATCCAGTTATCTGGTTGCAGTGTTGCTGCAACCGCTGCATATAAAAAAACACTAGCAATACTTACTCGAAGGAGAATATGGACAATTTTCTCATTGTTCATAGGATATGCTTATTGTACTACGATCGTTCCATGTTCGCTTGGGTTGAGGTGGTTATGATACCCATAGGTACCTGGTGTAGAAAATGGTAAGGAAAGTGAGGCTCCATTGGCAAACTGTCCTAAATTAAGTGGTGGATAGGTTGTATGTGTTGGGTGTGGGTCTGAGTTGACGGTTGCAACGTCACCACTTTTATTCATCCAAGTAACAGTACTTCCTGCTTTTATAGTAAGCGTTGCAGGAGCAAAACCATTCGCAGTAAGCGTTACTACATTTTGTTGCATTGCAGCAGAAGGTGTTGTTGCAGAACCGGATGGTGCAGTGGTAACTTGCTGTGTTGTGGGAGATTGAAACTGATTGCCTGTCTGGTTGTAATTAAAACTGCCTGTTTTTGCAAAAAAGAAATAGTAGATAAGGCCATATACAATAACACCCACAATGACATAAAGCACTATCCATTGCCAGAGAGGTCTTTTCCCATACCCATTACTCTTCTGTGGAACTGTCTCTTCCATCTTTTTCATCATGCTACTAAGAAAGTAAGAAGTCAATAGAGAAGCTTTAAGAGAAATGTTTGTTAAAGTCTGAAATGAACATTTACAATTGTAATTGCATATGGTACGACATATATATGGCCGAAAGTGAACCACATAGTACACAAAGTAATTCAGCAGAACAGCATGGTTCTACCCCGGTCGGTCCAAAAAAAAGTACTCTTATTATCTCTATACATCATTGTCTTGATAAAGAAGGAAGACGTAACCTGATGAGTGATTTCCATACGGTTTTAGCCAAAGAGGGGGATGGGAAAAACGTAAAACCTCTGGAGAAGAATATTTAATTGAAATTTCCTATTATTTATTTCTCCTATTACCTCGTAACATATATGCTCCAACAGCACCCGCTACTACAAGGGTTATCACACTGCCAATTGGATTGGCAGAAATCTCTGCGAATTGTGTCTGGAGATACAATTGGACATCAGGCTGCTGCAGAAGACCAAATCCTGCAATTGCTGCAATTCCTGCAGCCACATAGGATATTGTATTCGATTCATTTTTCCCTGATTCTGGTTTCATATGAAGTGCATTATAAATATGATACGTATCTAGAGCAATGCGCATCTGCTATGCATCTTTTCTTCAGGTTGAATTCTTTGTAAGAGGAAATACGTTTAAATAAAAACTATTGTAGAGGAAGCAGAGAATAGATAAGTGCACTTGCTGCTATTCCCGTTAAAACAGTAATTATCCACCCTAACATATTAGAAATGGAAGAATTTGTATATTTACCCATAATTCTTTTATCGTTTGCAACCAATAGAATGACAACAAGGAGAAAAGGGGTAAGTATTCCATTTAGTGCTGCTGCATACACAAGGAGATCAAATGGTTTAACTGGAAGAAAGTTAATGCCAATTCCAAGAATTGTTAGAAGTATAATGAGCATATAAAAGAAAGGTGCCTCAAAAAATGTTTTCGTTAGCCCTACTTTCCATTTAAATGTACGAGATACCGCATAGGAAGCAGATGTAGAAAGTGCAGGTATTGCCAAAAACCCACTTCCCATAATACCAATAGCAAACAGCCAAAAGGCATACTGACCAGCAAAAGGTTTGAGAGCTTGTGCAGCTTGTGCTGGAGTACTAACGTTTGTTATACCATGCGCTCCCAATGTTGCCGCTGTTGCAATCTCTATGAAATAGACAATAATGTTAGAAAAAATCATACCAATAACTGTGTCAGTGCGCATGCTTGTTAGATCTCCTTTTTCTATTTTTGGTTTACCAACATCTATGTCTGGTAATTTTTTTTCTTCGACTTCTTCTTCTACTTCCTGGTCTGCCTGCCAAAAAAATAAATAGGGAGAGATATTTGTACCTAAAATTGCTACTAAATTAAGCAGATAATCTTTATGTAAAGAAACATAGGGAAGAAACGTATAGAGAAGAGCTTCTTTCCAATCCTGCTTTACAAGAAAAGCGCTAATAATATAGCCAAGAAAAGCAAGTGCTGTATATTTTAATACGTTGGCATATGTCTTATATGAAAGAAATATTTGCAGCCCTAGTATGATGAGAGTTAAAACAATCAACCACATAATAAAAGGAATGTTCCATAACAGCTGAGCTGTTGCTGCCATTCCTCCAAGGTCTGCCCCAAGTGTTATGAGATTTACTAGTACTAAAAGAACAAGGATACTGTAAAGAAGCGATTTTGAGTAATGCATATGAAGGATTGTTCCAAGTTCTTTTCCTGATACAATACCTATCCTTCCGCACATTTCCTGGACAATAATCATAAAAGGAGCAGTAAACAAGGCTGTCCAAAGTTGTTTGTAGCCAAACATACCACCGCTTTGTGAATAGGTAGCAACTGCTGTTGGATCATCATCAGAGGCACCCGCAATAAAACCAGGACCAATTATTTTAAGAATCTTTCTCACTAATTGCACAATAAAAGTGAAACAAGTTAGAATTGCGGTTTACTATAGAAAAAGTAAGACTTGCGTATGGTTTAGCATAGGGAGTAGGACTCAAAGGCTTGACATATGCTAGATAAGAGTCATACTAAAGAAGTACATGACAGAACCTGAAGTTCGGGAAGAAGTAACTATTACTGATAATCAATCTCCTCAACAGATTATTAAGAAGACTACAAGACTAGTAGAGCCTACAGCAAAAGGAGAAGCTCCTCAAAAGGTTTACGAAAAAAAGAAAGCAATTTTCAGGTTTAATCAAATTATTTGGTATATCTTAGGTGTGATTGAGGTTCTGCTTATATTTAGAGTTGTGCTAAAGGCATTGGGGGCAAATGCATATATTGGATTTACCAGTTTGATTTACACAATCACACTACCTTTAGTTGCTCCTTTTCAAGGGATCTTAGGAACAAGCATAATGGGAAATTCTCTCATTGAGTGGTCAACAATTATCGCTGCTGTTGTATATATTTGTGTTGCTTGGGGACTTGTCTATCTTTTGGATTTGATTTATCCAATCACACCAAAAGATATTGAGACACAGTAAATTATGTTAATAGGAATCGTTATTGTTTTAGTCATCCTCTGGTTTTTGGGATATGTTCCAATATCAGGTATTTCTATACCAAATTTCGTTCTTTTTACTATCAATAACCATGCTGTTACTTTGTGGGAAGTTCTTATACTCATAGCGATCGGTTGGGCGATAGGCATTTTGCCTCGTCCCTTGCAAGCGGTTGCCTCAATATTACTTATCTTATGGGTTCTCTCAGTACTAGGTATTTTAGCCATCACAGGGCTTTCCAATGTTATTGTTTTGGTGATTATAATTGGACTTATCGTTTCTATTTTTCTATGACAAATAAATTATTTGTAGGCAATCTCTCAAGAGGTGTGACACATGTACAACTGCAAGAACATTTTGCTAAAGCAGGGAAGGTTGTGTCTGCAAAAGTCATTATAGACAGTGAGGGACTTGGTAAAGGGTATGGATTTGTAGAAATGGCAACAAAAGAAGAAGCAGAAAAAGCAAAGGCTATATTACATCACACTGAAATTGATGGAAAGAAAATTGACGTAGAAGATGAAAAGCATAATCCCTAAAAGGAGTACAAGCTACACTTTTACAATAACTTCTTATTGCATATTCTCCCTTGATTGTCGAAATTGGGCTTTGAAATAGGCTCTAGTTAATTTAAAAGGTTAGATTTAAAAAGGGCTACTAAAAGGATCTTCTGCACGCCAAGAACCAAAAGTATAGAAATCATTTCTCCTCTTCAATTTCTAGAAGAGAACGCTTACTTACAGCGGAAAAATCATAGATATTTGCATCATAGTCTTTCTCAACATACGTATCGTTGTGTTTGATAAGAAGCCATGAGCCTTTTGGGCCCCATCCTTTAGTTTTGACAAGTGCAAAAGACCCATGTAATTTCTTCCCATGTAAAACAAATTTTATCTCGCCTTTTTTCAGACCCTCTTCCATGACTTTTTCTCCTTCTTTTCTGTCAGTGATTTCTTTTCTTACCCCTTTTTTTATTTCTACTTCTGGTATGTAATAGCCTTCATCCCAGATCATTACCGGACCTGCACCATACGAGCCTTCAGGTATGACTCCTTCAAAATGACGGTACTCCATCGCATGATCAGTGGTCGGCATAGCAAGTCGTTTTAGGGTATTATCCAGTGTGGGTCCTTTTGGAATGGACCACGATGGCATGACCTCTCCTATTTCCAATCGAAAATCATAGTGAAGAGAAGTGGCTTTATGCTTGTGAATGACAAAAACAAGAGGATTTTGTTTCATACCTCTAGTATAAACAGAAAAGGGGAAAGCTGTATAGATGAAGGGACTGATGAGTGGGTAATAAGGAGAGTTATCTTTCTTTCCCCTTTGGACGATCATTTATAATTTGCATACGTTCCATATATAAATTCTTGTTTTCTTACATCCTAAAGTCATGGTATTATAATAACTTATAGTATAAATGCGGGTCGATGCCTAGTTTCTCCAATGTCAATGTCTTAGGTAGAGAATTCAGATAACACATAATTTGAGTAGTCATTTAATTCCTGAAGAACCTGATTATAGTTAATTACTCCATCTTCACTATCTCGTCAATTTGCAGGTTTTGTTTTGAGAACTCTCTTTACTTCTGTTAGGGGTAATTGATTGCCATCAATACTTGTAGAGGCGTAAGTTGATACTTCACAAGCAGTTCTTTCCAGTTCAAGAAACACAAAGCTGGGAAAACGCCTATTATTAAATTCTGCAACAAGAGAAGTTATTCGCTTAACGTTGGCAAGCAAACACTCCGTAATTATATATTTTGGAGAAAAAGGCATTAGACGTAATATAGACGATTGTTGAGATTTTTTACTATTACTATCGATCTAATGGTAAACGAGACAACGAGAACTGAACCCTAATTGAAGCTTGATGTAATGCCCGATTTTGCATCGGGAGCGGGCGATGTAAATTATTTTAAACCCCTGCTCGTTCAAATGTTATCACATTTTAACAATTTAAGGGACATACCAAGCAGGATAGGGGAAAGAGAATGTCATTTGCTTGATATTTATTAAGGGAAGCAGTATATTCAAGTCAGAAATATGATGGAAAGATTTATAAGAAGAATACAGAATCAAGGACGTTTCCATGAAATCGTTTCGGGGTTAAACAATCCTGATAATAATCGTAAATTTTCATCCGCAGGAAATCTTTTACGCTTTTTGAGAGAACCCGGAACAGAAGGTTTTCAAATAGATATATTTGAAATAGCAAGAAATCATTTTCGAAATCGATACGTAGACCCTAATAATCTGCAATTAAATCCCCTTGATAGCGCATATTTATCAGTGTTGCTTGAATCTAGGAGTCGTTATATCGCGAGAGATCCAGGATTGGAAACTCATTATAATTGGCGTGTTAACGCTCTTTCTGCATATGGTGTTCATTTAGACGGAGCAAACCTTACTGGACAAAATCTCAGTAGATTAAATCTACTTTCAGCTACATTCAGAGGAGCAAACCTTACTAGAGCAGATCTTTCAAAAACGAATTTATCAGGAGTCAATTTTTCGGGGGTAAACCTTTCAAACGTAAACTTTACAGGGGCAAACCTTACTAGTGCAGATTTTTCAGGGGCAAATCTTGAGAATGCTTCTTTCCAAGGTACGTATATACTAGGTTCTAAGGGGATTGATGTAGGTGATCTAATCAGAAGAGGCGCAATAAATGAAAAACCATGGGAACCTGATTATATGGGCGCGAGTTAAAATCTACAAAATAAGGTAATAACAGAAAACAGTCCACACATCTTAAACTTAACAATTTGTGAAGTGAAAATTGAAACTAACCAAAAAATAGGAATGGCAAATAAATTTTCTGAGACTGTGAGTTTAATGTACTATCCCAATTTTGCATTGGGAGCGGGCGAAGGGAGTCGAACCCTCTACATTCTCCTTGGCAAGAGGATGTTCCGCACGCAAGAAATCAAAAGTACAAAGAGATAGTAACGGATAATTAATAAAAGGTAAAGGAAGCGATTGTAATCAGATTAATAAATAATCTATTACCCTCGCACAATGGGACGGTTATCGTTCGGCGAATTGGGATGAAATAATTGAATTTCCACAATTGATGCTTGAACAAACAACACATATATTAAAAAACATGCCCTAACTCATTGGGGATTGGTTTTTTTATACCTATCTTCATATTTTACTCCCTGCTATTAGCACACCCGAACCTATTTTATAGAGATAGGAGACGAATACGAGCCTATATTTTTATGGTAGAAATTATAGATGTATAATATGCTCATGGCAGACTTGTACTTTCATGAAGCAAGAGGAGATTACGATATTGCAGAACAAAGAATAAGACTAAACTTCAAGGCTCTTGCAGGAGACCCAACGCAAGCGCAACTAACTATGATGCATGAATGGGTTCACAGATTACTTGCAGATACAGATTTTGGACAAGCAATACATACTTTTTACAAACTTATCCCCCATTTTACTAAATTTTCTGATAAAGAGATCACTCTTATTGCTAACCTTTTATATGATAATCAGCAGTTTGTGCAAGAAGGCTTTGCGACATATATTCAATATGGCAGACTGGTACAATTGACTAATCGAGAGGTTGCAGAAAAATGGAGAGCTACTGCTGTAAGCAGAGAGTATCAAAATTATCTTAATGAGCTTATTTTTGCTTTTGACTTTACTTATGAAGAACGTGAACTATTTTCAGGGAAAATAAGTAACATTGCAATGGAAACAGGCATTAGAAGAATAGCATCTACTCAAGATATTTTTAGGAGCAGCAAAAGTCTTGAGCAATTTTTGTCTGACATTGACAACAGTCCATGCAAAAGACTCAATAAACTATTAGCTACGATAAAAACTGATAAATTGCTGCTACAAAAAGATAATCAGGAAATAGCAGAAGCGAGTGGTATTTCATATAACGCACCTTCTACAAAAGAAGAGGTTGCAAATTTCTTGAATTATCTTGTTGGATTTACAGCAATACCCAAGAAATACTCA
>CAZRBN010000060.1:4577-7645 GCA_964598355.1 uncultured Gammaproteobacteria bacterium | reverse complement strand
TGATGGGGTACAGGTGGGTAATTGCAAATCATCCACGCTTGCATCAATGGAATCTGCTTCATTCTTGCTTATACTTTGGATCAAATCAGAGGGGTGTTGTCCAGCAAATGGGGTAGATATCTCAAAAAGTTTGAACAGTATGTATGTCTACCAACACACTGTTTCACATTGGGTACGTCCACTGTTCAAGTACCCGGTACCTTGACAAAACTATTAGAGCAACTAATACTTGAAAAGTATGAACAAAAACAAATTCGAAGTATCAATGTCCTCGATTGTTACGTTGCTTATTGGGATAGCATTTCTACTAGGCATATTAATTGGAAAAGGCCAAATAAGACAAACAACGGTGGTCTCACTAGATAGAAATAAAGTGAGTCTAGGACAAAAGCATTGTGCAAATGAAAAACTCTATGATAATTTAGATGATGCACTTATTGAAGTAGGAAATGTGTGCAAGTTGGATCTCTCTTATCGACAATTAAAAGATTTCCCTAAAAGTGTTTTCAAACTATCTCATTTAGTTGAGTTGACACTTGATAATAATCAGTTAACCAGTCTTCCTCCTGAAATTGGGCAATTACATGATTTGCAGGTTTTAACAATCCGAAACAATCAACTCACATCACTTCCTCCAGAATTAGGAAATTTAGTCAATTTGCAGGTGTTGTCGTTGAGAAACAATAAAATTTCGGAGATTCCAAAAGAAATAAAAAAATTGCGGCAACTGAAGGTAATTGGTATGCGTGATAATCAAATTACTTCTGTGCCTCCCGAGATTGGTCAGTTAATAAACCTTACCGATTTATACTTAAGTAATAATCATTTGAAAGCTTTGCCCGCGAGTATTACTAGCCTTCGGAATTTATCAATTTTAAGCGTGGCGGACAACGAGCTTTCGAGTCTTCCTGATGGCTTTCATATGCTCACATCTCTTACCATTCTCAATTTACGGCACAATCACTTTTCCATGTTCCCGCCCGAAATTACCTCTACGACCAGTTTGAAAGATGTATCTTTGTCAGATAATCCACTTAGTCAATATCCTCCTGAGATTAGTCAGTTAAAACAATTGCAAAGCATATACCTTACTCATACAAATATTACGTCCGATGGGATTGATCAAATCAAGCGGTTACTGCCCAATACGTTTGTATCGACCACTGATTTGGAGTGAAATAGATTTATGGTTCGAAATATTATATTTTTTATTCTGCTTGCCATTTTTGGAGTCCTTCTGATATTAGTGGTAGGAGCAAGTAGGCAGCCTACCACTTCTAGTGAAAAACCCTCAACAGATATACTCACACAACTATTCTCATTATCGAATAATAAAAGCACGAATAGCACAATAAATATTTCCGGAAATGAAATCGAACAGTTAAATTTACAAAAAGATTTAGAAGAGGAAATTCAAGCTCTTGGATTAACAGATCATGTAAGCCTTTATTACAGCAATATCAATGGTGGATACAATGTAAACATTAATGCCGATCGATCCTGGATCCCAGCAAGCATGGTAAAAGCGTTTGTCGTTGTTGAGGCATTTCGACAAAGAAACCTACGAATCATTAATTTTGACAGTCGAGTGACCATTAAAGAAGACAACGTGGTACCTACGGAATTAGAACTATCAGACTATCAACCACTTCGTGCTGGAGTGAAAGCAACCATTAGAGAGCTCATTGAAGCAATGGTTACCCAGAGTGATAATACCGCATATAACACTCTGTTGGATGTTTTAGATCGGAGGAATATTACAACAACTCTACGATCATTAGGTTTAACTAACACGGTCGTGGGAGAAAAATTGAGTCTTTCCGATGATCAGTACGCAATTGATACACAAGTGCCAGGTCGCCAACCAAACAAAACGACCGCCGAAGACGTTGGTCATTTATTCAATCTGCTTGAAGCGGGAAAAGTAATAGAAAATTTTGATGAGATATTAGCGATTTTTAAAAATCAAAAATTGAAAACTATGATCCCTGCAATGCTACCAGAGGGTGTGGTGATAGCCCATAAAACAGGACAGTGGCCACCATATTACCATGATGGGGGGATTGTCTATAAAGTTGGTGATCCATTTGTCCTTGTAATATTTACGGACAGCAATGACCCGACTATCGTTGCCAAACTTGCAAAAATTTCTTATTACAAAACAAGGGATGTGGTATTAGGAGCGCATACAAGCAGTTTCCCTGCGATAATTTTAGAAGCATTAAATAAAGTGAGAGAGATTTTTGAGTCTATGCGAAAGCATATACGCTAAAACACTTTCCAATTCATACATTCTGAAATCGTCTGTGATCCCTATTCAAATGTCTAAAAAGCTTTGATATAATACCTTGGTGTTTATCTTCTTTCAGCATTAAAAGTTAAGATATTTAATATAAAGATGTTAATTGATCACTTTACCCCAAAGAGTCAAAGTGAACTTTACCAGTCAGTAACGAAAAACAGTGGAAAGAACAGAAAAGCTTTCAACTATATTTTTGCAATCCTCATTTGTATTTTAGGCTTTATAGTAAAATTCTTTCTGCATCGAACAATTCATTACCCCGAAGGCGGATTTTTAATCTCATTGGGAACTATTATGATCAGTGCTTGGTATGGAGGTTTTGGACCAGGATTGGTAGCAGTAGTTGTAAATTACATAATCGTTGATTGGTTTTATATTACTCCTCAAAAACTTTTCTTTAATGATACATTCGTAGATCAAGTTCGTTTCACCTTTTTCTTCATTGAAGGAATCCTGATTAGTTGGCTTTTTGAATCACTGCACAGAGCGCATCAAAAAACACGAGCATCTTTGTTAATAATCTCTCAGAATGAGAAACGTTTTCGATCATTAATTGAAAATGTAAAAGACCATGCTATATTTATGGTTGATGCAAAAGGAAATATTCTGACGTGGAGTGAGGGAGCAACTGCAATGACAGGTTATCAACCAAACGAAATTTTATCCAAACCATTTTCTATTTTAGATGTAAGAAAGACAAAAAAGAGGGAGGTCTTTCATAAAGATTTACGCATAGCCTTGACAAAAGGACAATATAACCAAGAAG
>CAZRBN010000060.1:0-4567 GCA_964598355.1 uncultured Gammaproteobacteria bacterium | reverse complement strand
GCGAATCATTATTTTGGGCAGAAACAATTATTACAGCGTTACCCAGTATCTCTCCCAATGATCAAAAATTTTCTATTATTATCCATGATACTACAGCAAGAAAGAAAACAGATGAATTAAAAAGTGAGCTTCTTTCAATTATTACACACGAACTGCGAACTCCTATTGCCATTATGAAAGTTATCATTGAAAATTTTGTTAGAGATTATTCCAAAAAACAAGGTTTTACCAGCAAAACTCGTGACCTCCTGGATCTAAATGGTGAAGTGGATCGTTTAACTTTATTAGTAGAAAATATATTAGATCTTGCAAGATTAAAAAGTAACAAATTATCCCTTCAGCGTCAGGATGTTGAGTTATCATCGCTTATTAAGCGAGTTGCTAATAAAATGCAATTGATTGCAGGAGAAAAGTGTGTGCCAGTTCTTCACGAAGCTCATACTATTATGGTTTCTGCAGATCAACTTAAAATTGAACAAGTACTTATGAACCTTCTTGATAATGCAATTAAATTTACACCAAAAGAAGGAAAAATTGAAATATCTACTAAGGTTGTTAAACACATGGCTATCGTATCTATTCTGAATGAAACAGATAAGGAAATACCCAAGGATAAATATCTTCTTATTTTTGATAAGTTCTACCAGTTAACAAAAACTCCAGTAAAGGGCTTGGGATTAGGACTATATATTTCCAGAGAAATAATAAAACAACATAAAGGTAAGTTGTGGATCAGTTCGAACGCAGGGAAAGGAAATATATTTTCCTTTTCCTTACCAATGGAATAAATACCAAAAGGGATTGACGCTATGAAACGCGGGATTGATTATATAGGTGTTGGAGTAGGAGCTGCAATTTTCAATACAGAAGGGAAATTGTTTATTACTTTGCGAGGAAAAGAAGCCAAAAATGAACGAGGCAAGTGGGAAATTTCAGGAGGAAGCGTTGAGTTTGGAGAAACATTCCAAGAAGCCATAAAGAGAGAAATCAAAGAAGAGGTTGGAGTAGAAATTGAGATTGTAGAACTGCTGGGTATCTGTGATCATATTATTCCAAATGAACATCAGCATTGGGTATCACCTACCTATATTTGTAAAATTAAAAAAGGAACCCCAAAAATCCTTGAACCGAATAAATGTGCCCAAATTGGTTGGTTTACCCTAGAAGAGGCAGAAAGACTTCCTTTATCTATTGTTACAAAATACGATATATCTTTGTTAAAAGATAAATATCCAAAAGGACTACTTTTTTGAGGCTATTACAGTAAAGTCAGATGTAAACTTCGAAGATTTGATGTCTGATATTGACTTTATTTCTTTTCCCTCTCAAACTAAAAGTATGGATAATCAGAAAGAAAATGAATTTCCTGATTCTCAAATTGATAACAATAATCCTCACGAAGATAATATAAATTCCAATAATAAAAAGATGAGATTTTTTCTCCTCATAGTTGTAGGAATAATAGCTATATTAACAATTTCCATAATTGCTATTTATATATCAAAATTCAGGAATACTCATACTATGTCAGTACATCGTTCTCAATCTATAACGAGTGAGACACATAAAGAACTTACTGCAAGAGTAAATCGTTTACAAAAGGGTATTGATATTTCGCTTTGGTTTCGGTTTCCCCTTGATGAAACAGATGATTATTACAACAACTATATAACAGATGATGATCTCAACTTAATTCAACAATCCGGTTTTACTCATGTCCGTTTGTCCATTGCTCCGAAGTATATTCTTGATGCTTCATCTCCAACAAAAATAAATGCACATATACTTCCTTTTGTTGATAAAGCAATCTCAAAAATGCTACAACATCACCTAGCAGTCGTTGTTGATATCCATGACGAGCAGAAAACATTTGAAAATTCTGCAAGTGCAGATACATTTATTGCTTTCTGGCCAAATTTCGCAAAACATCTTACACAGTTTGATAAAAGCAACGTATATTTTGAATTACTGAATGAGCCAATTTTTGATGGAAAGGAAGATACGTGGTTACAGCTGCAAGAAAAGCTTATTACAAAAATTCGTGAGCAAGCTCCTGATAATACGATTATAGCAACAGGAGCAAATTGGGGAGGAATAGAGGGATTGCAAAATATAAAACCATCTGAGGATAGAAATATTATTTATTCCTTTCATTATTACGAACCAAGCGCATTTACTCACCAAGGAGCTGATTGGGCCGGGAATGATTATCCATCAATTGCCAATTTAGCATATCCATATACTGTCAATAACTGCAAAGATGTTCTCAGTAATGTAAAAACAGATGGTGCAAGAGATGTCGTGCAAGAATATTGTGATAAGAAATGGAATAAAGAATCGATTACTCATTTTATACAGCAGGCAGTTGATTGGTCAAAATCAAATAATGTCCCAGTATGGGTGGGTGAATTTGGTGTATATTGCAAACAAACTCCCAGACAATCAAAGTTACAATGGATTAAAGACGTGAAAGATATTTTCCAACAAAACCATATTGGGTGGACTTTATGGGCGTATGATGACTGTTTTGGTTTGGGAGCAAAAAAGACAAACGGGAAAATTATCTATGATAAAGAAGTCTTAGAATCACTGGGGATACAAAGCGAAACAAATGTAACGGACACTCCAGGTGATGCTTCTTGGAAGGCTCTTATTGGGGCTACCTGGCAATGGCAACTATCAGAACCAATAGACCAGTCGATTAATGCTGCAATATACGATATTGATTACGAAAAGAATGATGCAAGAGTTGTCAATTCTCTCCATACGAAAAGCAGAAAAGTTATTTGTTATGTTAGTCTTGGTTCGTGGGAAAATTGGAGGGGTGATGCAAGTCAATTTCCTCTGACTGTTATTGGAAAAGATTATACTAATTGGCCAGGTGAGAAATGGCTAGATATTAGGCAAATAAACGTCATCGGGCCTATTTTGGGAAAGAGATTAGATACATGTAAACAAAAAGGATTTGACGGTGTAGAGCCTGATAATATTCATGGTTACCAAGAAGATACAGGATTTCCTCTTACCTATAATGATCAAATTGTATTTAATACATGGATAGCGCAAGAAGCTCACAAAAGAGGATTACTTGTTGGTCTCAAAAATGATAACGAACAGGTAAAAGATTTATTGCCATTCTTTGATTTTGCTATTACTGAGGATTGTTTTCATCAAGGATGGTGCAAGGACATGCTACCCTTTATCGTATCTGGCAAACCTGTTTTTGCTGCTGAATATACAGACACTGGAATGACAACTGACAAATTCTGTTTGGAAGCTAAGCAAATGAAGTTTAATGCAATACTAAAAAATAGAGGACTTGATTCCAGCATTAAAAGTTGCAATTAGCAAGTAGTAGGAATAGCTCGATTTCGTGGCAACTTGTCTAATTTTCTGCTATATTAGGTCAAATCGAACAAAATCTTCATGAATTCTTCATCATTAATACAAAATAATATGTATGTGAAAATTTTAGTGGTTGAGGATGAAGAAAAGCTAGCACAACATCTTAAAAAAGGACTTGAACAAGAAGGATATACAGTAGATTATTTTCTCAATAGCGAAGAAGCAGAAGATTATATTTCCTTTCAGCATGAATTACTAGATCTAATTATTCTTGACCATATGCTCCCAGGGAAAAGTGGCATTGAAATGTGCAAAGGTATCAGAAGCCAAAATATTACTGTTCCCATATTAATGCTTACTGCAAAAGACTCCTCAGAGGATATAATTTCTGGGTTAGATGCTGGAGTTGATGACTATCTAACAAAGCCATTTTCATTTGAAGTTATGCTTGCAAGAATAAGAGCATTACTTCGAAGATCTAGTGATACATCTTCCTACACGCATCAAGAAATACATGTAGGTGATTTAGTTTTAAATACTGCCAAAAGAAAAGTTTTTTACAAAGGGAAAGAAATTACTCTTACTTTAAAAGAATTTAATGTATTAGAATATCTTATGAAGCATCCAAACCAAGTGATTGAAAGGGAAAACCTATTAGAAAAAGTTTGGGACATCAATTTTGATACATTTTCCAATGTTGTAGATGTTCATATAAAAAACATTAGAAAAAAATTAAAGGAGGTAGATAGTAATGAGAAGCTACTGGAAACAATTCGTGGAGTGGGCTACAGGATTCAGAAATAATCCCTTCATTTTGGCACGACTAAAATTAACGTTTCTTTACACAATTGTCATTATAGGTGGAATTATATTTTATATTACCCTTCTCAATAGAGAGTTCACCAGAGAAGCATTGGTTATTTCAAAAGAAGTACCAGATCCTTATCGCAAAAAATTTATTCACCGAGCAACAAGATTAACAACGGAAACATTATTTACTATTCAACCTGAAGATATATTGATGTTCTTTGTAACAGTTGGCATTAGCTACTCCCTTGCTGGTCTTTCACTCAAACCTCTCAAAAAAATTGTTGAAACCCAAAAGCATTTTTTAGCAGATGCATCTCATGAACTTCGTACTCCTCTTTCAATTGTCAAAATGGACTTGGAAGTTTTTCTTCAAGAGACAGTACGTAATTTTACAAGTAAAAAGCATCTCCTG
>CAZRBN010000059.1:0-7714 GCA_964598355.1 uncultured Gammaproteobacteria bacterium | reverse complement strand
TTTCAAAGAAAGAATTGCACAGAATGAAAGAAAAAAATAAATTTGAATTATTCTATTCTTGGTCCTCTTCCTCATGTTAGTACTCTAAAATCACGTGAGAGACATGCTTCCATAAATCCTCAAACTGCATAGATACTTTTTATTGGTTCGAATGATTTTCGGTGAATAGAACAAGGACCATATTTTTCAATTGCATCTATATGTGCTTTTGTGCCGTATCCTACATGTCTATCAAATCCATATACTGGAAATTCTTGAGCAATGGTATGCATGATTCTATCACGTGTTACTTTTGCTAATATTGATCCAGCAGAAATAGAATAGTGATACAACCCACCCTTTTTTATCCGTATAGACTCAAATTTAGGAAGTATTTTTGTCTTTGACCCGTCAACAATAACATAGGAAAGGGGACTACCAAAATTTTTCTCAAGCATTTCTAAAGCCATAACCATTGCTTTCTGGACAGCCATATCAATTCCTATTGCATCAATTTCTGCAGCTTCAACAATTCCTACTCCAAAACTTGATGATTTTTCACAAATCTCCTCATACACATTTTCTCGTTGTCGAGCTGACATCAGCTTACTGTCTCTAACTCCATCAACAATCTGAGAAGGGGAGTGAATCATCACTGCCCCTGCTGATACAGGACCAGCAAGGGGACCTTTTCCTGCCTCATCAACACCTGCAACATGCAAAAATCCTTTTTGCCACAAAGATTGCTCAAGAGTGATGTCCGGTATTATCATACCTCCAGTATACGAAGAGCGAGAAACTGAAACAAGAGGTTGTTTATGCAGTATTAACAACTATGAACTGTAACATCATCTTCTCCTCCTCTTGACTTATTGCTCGCGTTTAGTTATACTATCAAATAGTTAGATATATTAACTATTTATGAATAAAACTACTCAGCTCATTGAAGTAATATTTTCGTTTCTCCGTTGCATGAAAGAGCAAATGTCTTCGCAAAGCGAAGCTATGAATCTGAGTATGATCCATCTCCATAAGCTAATTTTTATCAATCAAAACCCAGCAACCCATATGAAAGCTGTTGCAGAATATCTGAAAGTTGAGCTTCCTTCAGCAACAAGTATTATTAATAAATTAGTTAAACTTTCTTATGTTATACGCCAAA
The DNA here is from genome assembly GCA_964598355.1 of uncultured Gammaproteobacteria bacterium. GTDB lineage: Bacteria > Patescibacteriota > Microgenomatia > Levybacterales > UBA12049 > DASQJJ01. The sequence continues at coordinate 6,573 of CAZRBN010000059.1, read as the reverse complement.
CAGATGCAGAAGATAGACGGCTTGTCTTGCTTAATCTTACTGCAAAGGGAGAAGGTCTTTTGTCTGAAGCTATGGAAGCACGGGCAAAAAATATGAAGAAAATACTTACATACCTTTCTGAAAAAGATCAGAATGAATTATTTCGAATTTTTGGTACACTAATAAAAGCAATGGAGGAAAAGAATGAAAAATAAGCAATTTCTTTTTGTATTAGTAATCATCGCATTCCTTACCCTTGGGGTAACAGCAGGCATACTATTTTTTGCCGGGAAAATTACCTCACCAATTCAAGCTGAAAGCATTGGAATAAAATCAGTTTCTCAAGACATCACTGCTACTGGAACTATTCACTCAGAAAATGAAGCAACACTCCATTTTCAAACAGCCGGAAAAGTAGTCTATCTTCCATTTAAAGAAGGCGATAGCGTTACAGTGGGACAAACAATTGCAGCATTTGACCAACGAACCTTAGAAGCAAACCTACAGAATGCTGTCAAAGCAGCACAAAATCAACAAATTGGTTTTGATACTGTAAATGATTTTAATGGAAATCGAGATTTAAGTGATACAGGACTCAATATCTCGGCTCGTCGCCAACTCCAAACAGCTGTGAATACTCTTGATCAAACAAAAATAGCAGTAGAAATCCAAAAAATAGCACAAGAACAAGCTTTTCTCCTGTCTCCTATTAGCGGTATCATTACTCATGAGGATATTACCACACCAAATGTGAATGTTACTCCAACAACTTCTTTCTCTGTTGCTGACCCAACAACAAAAGTCTTTCGTGCAAATGTGCGAAGTACCGATATTGATTTTGTGAGTGTTGGGGGAGTAGCAACAATTCATGTAGACGGAAGCTCTCAGGTTATTTCCGGAACAGTTGAGAAAATTTATCCCCAGAAAGTGACGCTTGCTTCAGGAGATGACGTCTATCAAGTAGATATTCAAGCATCTGGATTATCAACAACACTCTTTGGACAATCTGGATCTGTTGTTATAAAGAGTAATAATCAAACCCAAGCACATATGGTTCCTACATGGACAATTCTTGGACATAACAATCTTTGGGTTATGGAGAATGGAAAAGCAGTACTCAAAACAGTAACTGTTGGAAAAACACACAACGATATGACAGAGGTAACCAATGGGCTCTCCTCTGACGATACAGTTATTGTAAATCCAGAAACAGTTGCAAAGGGAGGGTATTCAATACTATGAAAAATCTTTTTTCAAAATTAGGGAATCCAAAAATCCTGCGTCCATTACTAACAGTACTTGTTGTTTTGCTTGTGATAAGTGGATATTATTTTTACCAAGCAAGAGAAGGAAGAGTCTTTATCGATGACTCACTTATTCAAGCGCCTATTATTGCTGTTGCACCAACAACGCCTGGCAAATTACTCGAAACAAATGTCTATGAAAACGAACATGTCAAAAAAGGAGACCCATTAGCAACTGTTGGAAGTCAGACATTATACGCGGACACTACTGGACTTATTATTATGGCCAACAATCAAATTGGAAGTCTCGTGAATGCAACAACGCCAGTTGTGCAGATGATCAATCCAGTAGACATGCGAGTAGCCGGAACAATAGATGAAAATAAAGGACTTTCAGAGATTCGCGTTGGCCAAGTTGTTTCATTTACTGTTGATGCTCTTCCTGGCAAAACATTTTGGGGATATGTTGATGAAATTTCTCCCTCTGCCAAACAAACACAAGCTGCTTTTTCAATTTCTAGTGAAAGGCCAACACAACAATTTGTTGTCTATGCACGATTTAATGCAACAGCATTTCCCCAAATAAAAAATGGCATGTCAGCAAAAATGACAATCTATACCTATACACAGCAGTAGATTACAGAAAGGGGACAAAGGTTCCAAAGAAGACAGACGAGCCAAAGGGAGGTTCCCGTTTGGTTCATGTATCCTTTCTGGCTCTTTTGATACCTCTTTTTGAACTAATAAAAATTATATGGCAAAATCAACATCTCAACCACAAAATCAGCCTGCTAAAAAAGGTTTTCAGTCTCATCAATGGCTTATCCTTATCACCCTCATGATAGCTTCATTTTTAGGACGACTCGATGGAACCATTGTTAACTTAGCGCTTCCTAAAATTATTTCTGATTTTGGTATTACCGTTAGCCAAGCAAGTTGGATTTCAACTGCATACATTATTGCCAATGCAATTTTTGTCCCGGTCTTTGGGAAATTAGGTGATTTAATCGGACGTAAGCCTCTGTATATTTTCGGGATTGTTGGATTTACTTTGACTTCTATGCTCGCAGGGCTTTCCTTTAATTTACCATCTATGGTTATTTTCAGAGTACTTCAGGCAATAACTGTGAGTATTGACTATCCTATCGCACTTTCCATTATTGCTTTTACTTTTGCGGATCGCGAACAACGTGCTCAGGCAATGGGTATTTGGTCAGGTATTTTTGCAGGGGCTGTTGTTTTTGGACCATTGCTTGGAGGACCATTGGTGGACCTCTTTGGGTGGAGATCTGTTTTTTATATTAATATCCCATTGGGAATTCTGGGTACTATTATGGCGATGCGCTTTATTACCGAGCCTGTTAAACAGATCAAAGGACTCAAAAATTTTGACATCTGGGGGTCAATACTATTGGGTATTAGTCTTGGAACAATGGTCTTAGTCCTTGACCAAGGACAAAGCTGGGGATGGGGAAGTACAAATAGTATCCTGTCATATATTGTTTCAGCTGTAACACTTGCCCTCTTTTTATGGGTTGAGAAAAATCAGAAAGAACCAATCGTTGACTTACGCTTTTTTAAAATTCCAGCATTTTCTGCAGCAATTATTACATCCTTTATATCCTTTTTGGGTATGATTGGCGCATTATTCTTACTTCCTCTTTTTACACAGAGTTTCTTAGGGTATTCTGTGACAAAGTCAGGATATCTTTTTATTCCTATGGCAGTTTGTCTTATGTTTGCAGCACAAAGTGGTGCACGACTATCCCGAATTTTTCAACCTCGCTTCGTTACAGCAACAGGTATGTTTTTTTCCGCACTCATGCTTATGTCTTTTATAGGCATTGATATTAAGTGGACATTTTGGGATATCACCTGGCGGTTGGGATTGTTTGCTGCAGGATTGGGAGTAGGACTTGCTCCGCTTACAAATGCTGCTACATCAACCGTCCCACTGCACGAAGTAGGTATTGCATCATCCATTTTAGCTCTTGCCAGAAATTTGTCCGGTGCTTTTGGCGTTGCTATTTTTGCGACAATCCTCACCAATAGCGTCAATGCAAATTTACTGGCAATACAGACTCATTCTGTTTTTCATGCAGTAGACCCAAATATTGCAAAAACATTTTTTGGCCTTATCGTTATTAAAGCAAATATACTTGCATATGCAACAGTGTTCAAAACCGCAGCGGTCTTTTTGGCTATCGGAGGTGTTGCAGCATTATTTGTCAAAGAATCAAAAACTACTGATACAAGAACAATGGGGCAAGAACACGCAATAGAGCTATAATAAATCCTATACTTTTCCTCTTTGAATTCCTTTGTCATTTTCAGCTATCATCAGAAGATGAGACAGTATTTGCTTATCTTTGCTATTTTTCTTGTCTGGAGAATCTTCCTTTTTACCCCCATGCTGTATAGCGAACATCATATTCCGACCAATAAAGATTCTGAGCAATATACTATTTGGATCTACACCAGACCGTATTTCCCGATTAGTAGTATTTTTTGGTATTCATGGGCAAATTTTGACGGGGTACATTATTTAACAATAGCAGGGGATGGAAATTATCGAAATGGGGCAGACGGCAGATTTTTTCCAGTATATCCCTACCTTATTCGTATACCATATATTTTGCTAGGAGATGGCCCCTTTATGGGCCTGAAAGAATTTTCTCTTGCCTTTATTGTAAGCAATAGTATTTTTCTTGGAGCACTCTTTATGCTCTATAAGCTCCTTAAGCTTGATTATTCTAATAGTACTGCTTTTACGACCATTCTGTTACTTCTGGCATTTCCTACCTCCTTTTTCTTTGGGAGTTTTTATTCTGAAGGAACATTTCTTTTTCTATCGCTCCTTACTTTTTATCTTATCCGTAAAAAAGAGTATACAAAAGCATCCTATGGTACATTACTTTTGAGTCTTACTCGAATTGTTGGTGTTGCAATGATGCCAATTACTGCTTTTTATTATATCTACCACAACAAAAAGCAACTGCGTTCTCTTCCTTCCCAAACATGGAAAGAAATGTGGCATACCCTCAAACCGCTTCTTATTATGCCAACCGGAATACTTTTCATCATGGTCTATTCACTCTGGAGATGGCATGACAGTTTATACTTTGTCCATGCACAACAGCTAGCAGTCAATGGAAGAAAATTAGGTGAAGTAATTTTCTTTCCCCAAACACTTGTCCGGTATACAAGAATTCTATTGACCGTCCCATACACACAACTTGACTGGTGGATATCGCTACTTGAATTCTCATCATTTTTCTTTGCCGGGATATTACTGTGGTATGCATGGAAAAAAGGAGTTCAAAAAAGTTATATTCTCTTTAGTCTTTTTTCTTTTCTTATTGCAACGCAGTCAGGAACATTTAATGGTCTGCCACGATATGTAGTCGTGTTATTTCCCATTTTTATGGCACTGGCACTTCAGAAATCATGGATAGTGAAGGGCATCTACATCGTCGTTGGACTCACAGCTCTTTTCTTTTTACTTGCGTATTTTTCTAAAGGGTACTTCGTGTCTTAGGGATGAATGTCTGCGCAAGCAAGCAATTGGAAGGTTGAGGCATCTCGAATCGAGACAGAATTAATATCATCCAAATTATCATGTTGATTGGCCCGAGTCACACCGACACCGCCCTTATTTGCGATATATATACCTCCAATAACATCATCTCGTGAATATGGTTCTAATGCGCAGGTATGATTACTATAATAAAGTGAAACGTATTGTTGATTTGGGTTAAGGTGGAATCCAATAACTGTTATATGCGTACCGTTATTTCTTGGTAGTTGCATCAAATCAACAATTCCTTCTACGTTTGACCCATTTCGTGGAGTAATGTTTTTTTGGATATGAAAATTTTGAGAAGTAAAGGTGCTCCTCATATGTTGTGCTTGTACCATCATGTCATGAGAGGATACAGGCATCATCATAAGCATAAACAGTGAGAGAGAGCTCAAAAACCGCTTCATACTCTGTGTAGTACTAGAAAAGAATAAATTCCTCGTGAGGAAATGGATATAAGAGGGTAAAGAGCCCTGCATGTAACTTTCATTAATCAGGTGGCAAAAAGGATTCAAATCGTTTTTTGCGTCTTGGACCAAGATGATTATCTACTTGTAACGCACGTTGTTCTACTGCTTCTTCTGTTGCGTGAGGGTGAAGTTCAGGAGGATAAAGTGCATGAACTCCTTCATGAATGAGTGTCCTTCTTTCTTCACGTAATGGTAACCCTCGTCGTAAAAGCAGTCTCCAATCAATATCATCGTGAAGCCCCCATATTCTTCTACTTCCTTTTATCCTTGAACGTTTTACAATCTGATAATCTTCATCAGAAAATAAGTGAAGTAATTTTCTTGTTAAATGCTCTGCCCCAGGTAATTTTTTCTCTGGCATGCTATAAGCATTTGTAATGCACAACAATAACCATTGTCAAAAATTTTAACTTATATAACAATAAAATAATAGTTCTGTTAAAAAATTAACAAATAAGATCTTGCTAACGTAATTGACATTATTTCTCAGTAACTTGATACAATTAAGTCAGATATACTTATGCAACCTCTTTTACTTGCTCTTAGCACTATTCTCGCAGTCATTGCTCCTATTACCTATATCATCAGCATTGTTCAAGGCAGGTCAAAACCTCATCGTATGACACGGTTTATCTTATTTTTTGTACTTACGCTTAATTTTGTGAGTATTTTGGCTGCTCATGGAAATACAGGAGCAATGGTATTTGCAGGAATTACTTTTGTTCAAGCAACTATTATTTTTTTTATGAGCCTTTGGCGAGGAATGGGAGGGTCTAGTAAGTTTGATTGGATATGTTTGGGCATTGCTGCGGTCGGAATAATCGGGTGGAAGATAACCGGTAATCCTGTATTAGGCATCTGGTTTTCTATTTTGGCTGATTTATCTGCCTATTTACCCGCATTTGTTAAAACCTGGAAACACCCATATACAGAATCACCTTGGTTTTACGTCTTCGGCGTAGTCTCTGCATTACTAGGATTAATTGCATATAAAATTGATGCATCTTCTATTTTTCAGATATATATCATTCTTGGTTCGCTTACTATGCTTGCGTGTATTTACCATACAGGTTTTCATCAGGTAAAGAAAAAGGCGAAAAGACAAGTTAAGTATATATAAAGCCCCACGTTTCTAACACCATTACTACATCTTGTTATACTAATACTTACCAAATTCTCATACAATTTTACATATAATTAATATTCCTGTTACTACAATAAAAGATAGGTAGGAATTAATGAGAAAGAAAGAAAACACATTTACCAAAATACAACTATATCTTCTAAAAAATGCGGACCC
>CAZRBN010000058.1:0-7983 GCA_964598355.1 uncultured Gammaproteobacteria bacterium | reverse complement strand
TGGAGCGGATGGATTTAACTCTAGTACACAACAAATTATTCGAAATGTTGTAGATAATACACAAAATGGATCAATTATTGTTCTTCACATGAATGGTGCCCCAACAGCTCCAAAAACGGCTGATGCGCTTTCTGAAATTATTAAGGAATTGACAGCAAAAGGTTTTGAATTTGTAAAAATTAATGAGCTCCTTAGTTTCCCCCCCGAACCAAAAAGCTAAAGGCTCTGGTACAATGAGTGAAGATGAAAAAAAAAGAGTTATTCTTGTCGTACTATTGTTTATAGTCCTTATTGTAGCAGTCTTGTATTACACATACACATTTATTACACAAGGTAATCAGAATCTGCAAAAAAAGAAAGTCATGGCTCGTACATCTAGTCCTATTCCAACAGGTACAGGAGATGAAAATAGTCCTACCAGTTGGTCAAGATATACATATAGCCATGATTTTCGTATTTCCTACCCTCCCTATTGGCATGTTGTTGTAGATCAGAGCGGGAATGGTGTAAGTTTTCAAACAACAGGATTTCATCAAGATGATGATTTCTCTAGACCGTATGGCAATAGTAATGAAGTTGTTTATACACTTTTTGGACAAAATGATCCCTCTGATATGTCACTCAAAGATGGAGATCAATTCTCTAGCGATACTACTTCAGAAACAATGGTTGTTACTCACCTGAAACACATGCAAATTGATGGAGTTGAAGCAGTTGCATTTGACTATTACCCTACAGATAATGTGCATTTCTTAAGAAGCAGAGTAGCAATCCTTAAAGGCAATACAATGTATCGCTTTACTGCTACATATGCGGAAGACTCAGGGAAAAAACTGTTTGAAGAAATGATGCAATCATTACAATTTATACAAAAGTAATTACTGTACTCCTATTGGGTAACTAGTGAGCAACGTATTTCTCCCAAATAATTTGTCTTGGGGTAGGCCATATAGGTTGTTGAATAGTGTTGCCCATACATCCCGTTCGTCAACCTGCACACTTGTCCAATTATGTTGGTCAGTACTAGGGGTAATTATTCCTGTCATTTCAGGCAAATGAAGCACGTTACTCAGTATTACCATACCTCCTCCTTGTCCATGATCTGTTCCATTACTACCATTGATCTTATTTGTTCTGCCAAATTCGGAAAAGAAAACAATGGTGAGTTTTGTTTTACTCTTTTCATCATTATAAAAATTGGTAAAGTTGGTAAAAAGGTCTTGAATGTCTTTATCAAGCAGTATATCTTCATGGGCATGATGGTCGTAACTGCTATCTGCATAGAGAAAATAGGCGTTACCAATATTTTCTTCAATCAATTTTTCCAAAAATGGCGTTTGCGTTGCATTTGTTCCACCTGGTGTCCCTTTTCCTCCTTGTGCAATATCTTCAGTTGCCAGCTTATCCAGAAGCAGTGCTTGCGTGTAGTACGTTGCTAAAGGTTTTGGAAACAGACGATTGGTAAAGATTTGCTTCAAATCATCCTCTCGGACAGTAACATTTTGGTTGTAAATTGTTTTTCTTTTTCCAAGTTGATAGAGCGTTAAGCTGGACGAGCCAATTTGTAGACTTTGCGCTCCTTTGAGCATAAGAGGTGGTGTATTGGTAAAGGAAATAAGATTTGTACTTGGCAGCGCATGTGCTAGTTGTCCCAAGATGCCTTCCTGATTTGGGTTGAGGCCTGTTTCCATTTGTACCCCTGCAATATCATGTGCTCGTGAATGGTTGGGAAGTCCAACCGAAGACACGAAAAAGGCTTCTTTTGCTTGTACTAATGGTAAAAGACTTGAAGCAGCATTGTTAAGTATATAGCCGTTTCCAAGTGATGTGGCATTGGAGGAATTTAATGCCATTTGTTTTCTGTTAGCAGCATATGCTGGGTCTGTTGTATTTGCCCAAAGACCTTGGAAATCCCATCCTCCCCTCACTCGAACAATAATCAGTTTCGAATTATTTCCTCCACTTACTTGGGTAATTGGTGGCAGACTGATATCTTGTAGATTGCCACTTTGTGCTAAGAATTCAGGTTGGACAAGCATAAAGCTTAACAATCCTGGTAATTTTGATTGTATATATTTTGGGTTTGTCATTTTGAAAGGAATTGGAGTACCTTGATCGTCGGTTGTCAGATAGTTTTTCAGTGTATTCTGTACTGGTTGAGGAAGAGTTTTCCCTAAATATACTTTTTGTGATAGTGCAGAGATAAGATCAGTTGGTGTGTGAATAGAACCTGGATTTGGAATAAGTGTCGTAGCAAGTTGTGAAATATTTTTAGCAGGGATGGTATGTAAAAGTTTATCTGTATCAGCAATCCATCTATTCACAATTGTTCCTGAATAGAAAAGGATATTGCTATTGAATCCGTCTCGTCCAAAAATGCTTCCTGGTCTAAAGGGAGTAAAATCTAAGTCAGAAAGTTCGGGTGCATTAGGAATACTTGTATAAGTATTTTTACCAAAAAGAAGCGTGTAATACGAAGCGATAAGTTCCATGGGTGTTTTGTAACGATTTTCAGTCATGTAGGTAGCTTGATACATACTATCTGAGGCAAATAACCATTTGAGTGATGGGAGAATTTCAAAATTATTTTGGATAATAATATGTGCGAAGGTAGTAATATCCTTGTCTGAAGGATTATCTGTTACATAATAATGGAGCAGCTTGTTTGCTAAAAACTCCCCTACCTCAGTTTTTTTCTGCTGGACAATAAAATCAATTGCTCCTTGCGGATCGTTATATTGTTGTCCAAGAAACAGCTTTGTCCCTTCGTAATGTCTGCTTTGATCAAATTGCATAGTATGATTTTCTTTATCTGCAGTAAAGCCTGTTAAAATGTACGCTAGGCTATTTACATCTTGGTCAGTATAATTTGGACTTGCATGCGTATGATCAAGTGGCGTATATTGGCCAATAAGGAATAATTGCATTAACTCTCTTGCGAAGTTTTCATTAGGGTTTCGTCCCGTTGAGACAGACAAATCCAAATACTGTGCCATCGCATAATTACTTTCAATGCTTTTAACAAGCTGGATGTAGTTGCCAAATGCATTATCATACAGTATTTGGTGGAGTGTCTTCCCATCGTCGAGCGTAATCATTTTACCCTTGTCCGGAGCATCAACAGAAAAAATATTTTCCCACAGATAATACAGTTTTCTTCTTATACGATCTGGATCATGTACCATTTGATAAGCATATACAGTATCTTCATAATTTTTCTCATTCTTAAAAGTAGCCTTGTTTTGTGAAAGATCTTGGAGCCCTTGCTGATATGCTTGCTCTGCTTGTTGAGAAGGAGAAGCAAACATACTGTTGACAGCATCTTGTATGGAGGAGGCATTACTTATTGCCTGTATGTCTTCCTGGGTTGGATTAAGGTATACCCGTCTTGCTAAATATGCGGCCTTTTCAGTAGTCGAAAAGCTGGTTGGAAGGAATGGCAGACGTGGAATCATAGGGCTGCTTTTCATACGAATTCCCGTTACGACCCCTACACTTCCTACAACTAAAACAAGAACAAAGAGAGATATGATAATCTTTTTTGTGAGGAATTTGCTTATAAAGGATGTTTTGGCGGGTTCTTCTGGAGTAGGTAAAATAGTTTCTGGAGTAGTCATGGATGTGCTATTAGCTATTTTAGTGTATCAATATAAACAGCAAATGAAAATAGAAAAGAGTAATCCTAAAGATTACTGGACCATAATTGTTCCAGTTTGCGTAGCATCAAAATGGTTGTGATATCCATACCTCCCTGGTTTATTAAATAGCAGGTGTAGTGAGTCTCCATCGTTAAATTGTCCTAGGTTAAGAGGTGGGTATGCTGTATGTGCTGGGTGAGGGTCAGAATTTACTGTTGCTTCGCTTCCGCTAGTATTAACCCATGTCACCATTGTTCCTGCTTTTATAGTGAGCGTTTGTGGTGCAAATCCTCTAGCAGTAAGAGTAACAGTATATGCAGCATAAGGCTGTTGCTTATTTTGAGTGCCACTATAGACACTTGTTGGGGTTGGAGCAGAGGTCGAAGTAGGAATGAAAGATTGTGGTGAAGAGTGAGAGACTAATATGGAAGTGTTTTTTCTGAAAAGTAAGACTCCAAAAATGGCTATAGAAATAACAAGTATGATGATAATTCCCTTTTTAGACACGTATGGTATGTATCATACAACTTTTGCTTACTCCTTTACAGATTTAGTTTGAATAGAAACCTGAAAATCAAAAAACCGTGAATGTGAGTTAGAAATTGTACATAATTCACGGAATATTGACAAAATATCGTGAATATGTTAATATGTCAATATGTCTACGTCATTACCTATTAGAAATAGGATAAAAGAGCTTAAATTTGAATACGATAAATTAAAAGTAGAAAAAGAATCACTTCTTACTCTTATTCAAGAAGCTGAAATCCCTGAAATGGTATATAACTCCAACGCTATAGAAAATTCTACGCTTACTCTTAAAGAAACAGAAAAAATACTACTTGAGATGGAAGTTTCACGTGACGTTTCTTTGCGCGAGGTGTTTGAAGCAAAAAATCTAGCTAGAGTTATTGAGTATATTCGTGCAAAATCTCAAGAAGAAGAACTTTCTGCAAAAGTGATTTTACTTCTTCATCAGATGTTGATTGGAAATATTGATGATAGTATTGCCGGAAGATTTAGAAAAGAAAATGAATATGTGCGTATTGGTACACACATTGCCCCTGCTCCAGAGCATATTGACTTAATGATGGAAAATTTTCTTTTGGAATATACAAGTGACCACAGTGTATATTTTTCTGATAAAATTGCTAAATTTCATCTTGATTTTGAAACACTGCATCCTTTTAACGATGGTAATGGAAGAATTGGACGTGTCATTATTAATTATCAATTACAACGATTAGGTTTTCCTTGTATTATTATTCGAGACAAAGAAAAGCAAGAATATTATAAGGGATTTCAAGTATATAGGGACGATAAAAATACAAAAATCGTGGAAAGAGTTATTTATCTTGCACTTCTTGAGTCCCTTCACAAACGAGTTACTTATCTTAAGGGAGAAAAGATTATTCCTCTTACAGAATATGCTCAGAAAATAGGAAAATTAGCTCCAGCAGTGCTCAATGCAGCAAAAAGACAAACGATCCCAGCCTTTAGAGAAAAAGGTGTTTGGAAAATTGGAGAAAGTTTTCCTACTCTTGGTAATTGAAATAGACTTACCGATTTCTTGGTTCGAAACAAGAAACTCAAAGTCAACTGACCTCTTTTTCGAATCTAATTTTGGTTCTAATACTTGATGGAGAGGAAAATTTGTTTTTTTTATTAATTGGTGTTATACTTTTCGAGATTTACTATGGTAGCAGAGTTTCGGCCATTTATACCCATTCGCAGGTATTTTTTACTTCGACGATTAAGTTCTCCAAATTTCTCAGATAGATCGACTCATGTACCGCAACAGCATCGTGTAGGTGAGGAAATAAGCTATATGAATGTAAAGACAAGAAGTAACAATTTTGATAGACTTCCTCATGTTGATGCAGTGCAAAGAATAATAGATTTTCATATTATTCCAAACGATCCAAATAGGCTTGATATGATTTATGGAGGGTATAAAGATTACGATAAAAAACAAGCTGATCTAAATGAGGAAGCGGTAAGAAAGGCTTACAGAAAATTTAAGAGACAGCACAGACGTGCCTACCGTTACTTACAAGATACCTATACATTGAGAACGTTAACTGATACTCGAAGCACATCTATCTCTGACATAGATAGCCCTGAAGTTTATTTTTATGAAAAGCTTATAAAAGGCAGAAAAGGAGTTGAAAAAGTTCGCAGAAATTGGGAAGCTCTTTCCCCTGAGAAGCAAGAGGCAATTGAGCAACGGCGCATGCTGGCATTGTCATTCGCTTTCGATGAAGTATTTGCTACTGCTACTGCTATTAGGTTTGGAAGACAAGGGCAGCCTAATGGTGAGGATAGAAGAGCTATTCGTAATGCGGTGACCCATTAACTATAATAAGGATTATAGATAAAATTGATGATGCTTAGTAGTTTAGTCCTCTATTGTTCCCATTACTTCCCTGTGATTTTATCCCAAAGCCAACTCACGCCTACTATCTAGTACTTCCCACCACTTCCAGATATGGTTTTCAAGTTCTCCTTGAAAACTACCTTGAATACTGGAACACAACAGATTGTATGAGAAAATTTTTTCTACTATACTTATTGTATGAATCAATCTTTTGGCATTGTTTTGGCAACTTTATCAACTGTTTTTTACGCACTTTTATGGCCACTTTTCAAAAAAGGGTCAGAAAAATTACCTGCTTTTACAGTTATGGCCATCTCGATGTTTATTCTTTTTTTATCTTCACTTATTTTAAGTATATTCTTTGAGAATAGCTTGCATCTAAAGTTGAGTTCTCTAAAAACATATATAGTATTTGCTCTCCTTGCTGGAGCGGTAAATGTGCTTGCCTTTTGGTTGGAAATTCAAGGTTTTAAGTATATGCCTGTGTGGCAACAGACTTTGATTGGTCTGTTATTGCCTGTTTTTGCAGCAATATTTTCTTTTTTTATACTCGGTGAAGCATTAAGCATAAAACTTTTTATTGGATTACTGATAATTGGTATAGGACTATTTGTTGCAATTAGGTGAAGATTCCTCTATTAGATTCTAAGACTTTCCAGTGAGTAGGTGACCCTTCTCTTAGTCTTTTTGCCATATACAAAAAATCACAAAAATTAATCCATATAATGGTGTAGATTTATTTTTAATTGTTATATAATTTCAAATCAGAATCAGAACGATTCGCTTAAGAAGGTCGTGAGGATTTTCTTTTTCTGGATTGTGCTCCTCTTTTCTCTGCTCTTCTCAGTTCTCTTGTTACAATACCAATCACTTTATCTTCTGCAATCTTTGCTTTCTGTTTAAGATCTGGGGCATTAGGTGCATCTTTTGCTTCTGCTATTTTGGCCATCGTTTCCCATTGTTTTTGTTCTTCAAGAGGACCTTTTAATCTTTGTAACAATCCTTCTGCCCTCTCTTCCAGCTCAGCTTTCTGTGTCATGAGCTGAGTATAAGATGGGAAAAAGAAGTTGTAAAGATAGCAAGTCTTGCTCCTGCAATATCAGCTAATCCCCGTAACGTGTCAGCTTGAGGATTTAACTCGTAGCTTGCAGGATCACATACTCCTGCAAGTGAGCAGGGGCTGCTTAACTCAACTGTTTGAGTTGTTTTTCAAAAAAAATCTTATGTCTTGGATAATCTCCTTGTTGTGTTAGCTCTATACCTTTTTGTATAAGGGGTAATAAGATATTTTTATCATGTAGTTTTAGCAGTTCTAATGTTTCAAGGCGTGTTTTGATATTAGATAATTCAAAATAAGAACTTATTGCTTGAGGAGTTCTTTCCCCAAAGTAGTCCACGACTTTTTCTTCAAAAGCAAAAGGGTCGGCATTTTTTGAAATAGCATTTCCTTTTGTAATTGTTTTACTCAAATGTATTACGTTAGTAATATTTTCAGAAGGTTGTATTGGAAGAAGAGTTTGTGCTGCTCTTTCAGCATATTGTATTGTTGCATCATCACGAATATAACAGGCACTTGCGATCAAGATCCTTAAAGCAGATAGTTTTTCTGTATGTCCATCTTCAAGAAGAGAAAATGCATGAGAAGAGTGGAGAATGGCTTTTTTGAAATTTTCAGTTTGTTGTTTCGTGGAATACGAACCATACATATACCAAACATCAGCAAAAAGAATTTGAGCATATGAATATAAATTTTTTAATTGATATTGCTCACTCAATGCGGTAAGCATGTGTGCTGTGGAAATAATTGATTGAGCTGCGATATGTTGCGTAACTGTTCCTGCCACAGACCGTTCTTTTAAAAATATAAAATAGCCATACGCTTCAAACAGTTTTTCCAGTCGGGGTTTGGAAAGTTTGTTAGGAGAGATTTTTTCGTAAAGGGTATTAATTGTATCGCTTTGTTGAATT
>CAZRBN010000057.1:0-8115 GCA_964598355.1 uncultured Gammaproteobacteria bacterium | reverse complement strand
TTGTCGGAACAGGAACAGTTAACAACCAGACAGGGTATACCTTTCTTGCCTCAGGCATTGGTGGCCAACAATCAACTAATGGGTCTATCAGATTTCAAATTAAAGATAACTCTGGAAATGTAGTATTTGATACGCAACCAGGTGCAGCAGGTGGTGCTGATCCAACAACATCTGTAACAGGCCAGGTGGTTGTACATAACTAGAAAGTAAACTATAACTGTGGAAAATAAAATAAAAACTTTTATCAAACGACAACTAATACGAGTACATGTGTTAATAAAAGGTACAGTTTCTGCAAGGTATGTAAAGAAGCACATGAAAAACTATATTCATGCTGTTACACCTCCTTATTCCAGAAAAGATGTGCCACATCTTTTAGGAACACTTGTGATACTTGTTATTGTATTTTCCCTATCTCTTGTTCTTAGTAACTTTTCAATAAAACGTATTTTTGCTTCAAATCCTGATACAACTCCTCCAACACAGCCTCAGATTCTTGTTGGAGTAGAGCATCCCTTACATATTCCCTATACTCATGCAGAACAAGGATCTGTTCATATCTACTGGTTACCTTCTACTGATACTACAGCTATTGCAGGTTATAGAATTTATAGAAATGAAAGAAAAATAGGAGAAACAACAGGTACATCCTTTGATGATAGTGGTGTCTCAGGAAAAGTCACGTATATAGTTGAAGCATATGATCTAGCTGGTAATACTTCCAAATCAACTCTTCACCTTGTTCTGCCATCCCATTGGGCATCAGCTTCGTCAGCAGATGCAATCCTTTCAGGATTCGTTTTGAATAAAACAGATAATAGCCCGATCGAGAATACAACAATTACTCTTGATGGTGGGAAAACAATTCATACTACACAAAACGGGTACTACTATCTTATTTTTTCAAACGGTAATGACGGACAAATGCAAGTAAAACTAAACGCAAATGGGTATATGCCTACAGCAGAGCAAATAATGCTTAAAAAAGGGCAGAGTACCAACCAGATAATTTACCTTATTCCACAAACCAATAAAACAAATGGGTTACTGAAATTTATTCAAAAACTTCTATAAGAGGTTGTTCAGACTCTTGTCCTTTTCTTTCATAATTATCAGAAATTTCAATTTAACTCAGATTTTTTTCCAATCTTCCTTTACAATATAAGTAATGGTAAAAATAGACTTTTTGGGTGCAGCGGGGACAGTGACTGGATCAAGCTATCTGGTTACCAGTGAGAATGGGAGTAGAATTTTGGTAGATCTGGGGCTTTTTCAGGAGAGCGGGTGGGTAACGGAATTTAATTTTGAGCCTTTGCCTTTTGACGCAACAACTTTGGATGGTGTACTCCTTACCCACGCACATCTGGACCATTGTGGTAGGCTTCCTCTTTTGGCAAAAGCAGGCTTTACCGGCAACATCTATGCAACTGCTGCGACAAAAGATATTACAACACTATCTCTTATAGATGCTGCTGGGCTTGCAGAAGATGAAAAGGATCATCCTCCGTTATTCACCATAGATGATGTTGAAAAAATTGCTCCTCATATTATTCCTGTAGTCTATGATAGGGAATTTAGTGTTGGTAATTTTTTAGTAACGTATCATGATGCAGGGCATATTTTAGGATCAAGCAGTATTTCAGTCACTGAAAAAAAGACAAATACAACAATCATTTTTAGCGGGGATTTGGGCAATACTCCTGAAGATCTTATTAAACCAACTGAATTTTTTGATAGTGCGCAGGCGGTTGTCATGGAATCAACATATGGAGATGGTGAACATATAAAAGAAGATGCAATGGCTATGTTGCAGCAGGAAATTAATACAATTGAGTCAACAAATGGTGTGCTGCTTATTCCAGCTTTTTCTATAGAAAGATCTCAAGAAATTTTACATAGAATAGGGGTACTTAAAAGAGAAGGCAAAGTCCTCAATGCAACCCCTGTCTTTTTAGATAGTCCAATGGCAATAGAGGTAACACAGATTTTTGAAAAATATCCTAACTTGTATAACAAAGAAATGACAAAAGAAAAGCATCCCTTTACCTTTGAAAATCTCACGCTTACCAAGACGGTTGAAGAAAGTAAAAATATTCTAACAGTTGATGGCCCTAAAGTTATTATTGCAGGAAGTGGCATGATGAGTGGTGGAAGGATTTTACACCACCTAGATAATTATATTTCTAATCCTTCAACTCGCATACTTTTTGTGGGGTATCAAGCAGAACATACATTGGGTCGATTTGTTTTGAATGGGGCAAAGGAAATACGGTTGTACTATCACCAAGTCCCTGTTGCTGCAACCATTTCTAAAATTTCGTCTCTTAGCTCCCATGCAGACCAACCCAAGCTGCTAGATTGGCTAAAAGAAATAAAAGACGTCAAAAAAGTTTTCATCACTCATGGAGAAGATATGCAAAGGACTGCTTTGAAAGAACAAATACAAAAGAAACTAGGCTTACAAGATGTCTTCCTCCCTGAAAAAGGGGAAACATATGAAGTTGGGTAGTTTGATACAACCTCTTTTTCTTTTATACATGCTGCCCATTCGACTCATGCCACTTTTATTTGATATTGGATATTTGTAGTATTGGTAGTATTCCACGTATAATATAGGTATGGAAGATGTAAAAACCAGAGCTGAAAAAGTAATAGAAGCATTAAAAATCCCTGAAAAACAGAAAAGAATAAGAATTTTAGAGATGGAAAGTTCTAATTCTTCTTTTTGGCAAGACCATCAAAGTGCAAGTGAAAAAATGAAAGAGCTTTCAGGACTTCAGAAAGAAGTGGAAGAAGCAGAGATGCTGCAGCTAATGATGGATGAAGGCCAATGGGATGAGGTTGAGGAAACAGTAGGAAGACTTGAGATGTTGTTGTATTTCTCAGGGACTCATGATGAGTCTGGCTGTATTTTAGCGATCCATTCAGGACAGGGTGGTACAGAAGCAATGGATTGGGCCGAAATGCTTTTCCGAATGTATACACGCTTTGTTGAACGGAAAGGATGGAAGTATGAAATTATTGATCAAACTCCAGGTGAAGAAGCAGGATTTAAAAGTATTACGATTCAAGTTGAGGGAAAGTATGCGTATGGGTTTTTAAAATTTGAAGCAGGAACACATAGACTAGTTAGGCAATCTCCTTTTAATGCTGACAATTTGCGCCAAACCTCATTTGCCCTTGTTGAAGTATTGCCAATTATAGAAAATGATGGAGAAATTGTTGTAAAAGATGATGAAGTGGAGTGGGATTTTTACCGAGCTGGTGGTCATGGTGGGCAAAATGTGAATAAAGTCTCTACAGCGGTGAGGCTCAAACATAAAGCAACAGGAATAGTGGTAACAGCACAATCTGAAAGATTCCAAGGAGCCAATAGAGATATTGCCATGAGACTTCTTAAATCAAAACTGTGGTTTATTCAAGAAGAAGAGAGAAGGAAAAAGGAAGCTGAATTAAAAGGTGGATACAAAACGCCTGGATGGGGAAATCAAATTCGCTCCTATGTCCTCCATCCATATCATATGGTAAAAGACTTACGTACTGAATATGAGACAGGCAATACCGGCGCAGTCCTCGATGGGGATTTGGATAAATTTATAGAAGAAGAATTAAGGAAGTTGTCCTAATCTTTTTCTATTTGATCAATACTTCCATATTCTGTTGATGAATACAATGGAGTTTTACTTTTATATTATTCATGTAAAGTTATAAAAAGAGTAGGTGGATTGGAAGATGGTAGTGAAGCGGAGAAAGTAGAATTTAGACAAGTGAATCTTGAAGAGTTAGATTCACTTTCTATGACGGCTATAATAAAGTATGCCACTAAGCAGGCTGCTTCTCTTAGCGGTTTATAATTCAGATTTTCTTATCTGGCCTAATAAAAATAAAAGAAATAAGTGTACTCAGGAATGCCAAACAAGCAGTAACTCCTATTGTCCACCGAAAGCTATATACAAAAGAATTCCCCACACTTTTTTTTGCAATTTCCTTTGCATTTTCAGGAAAGCTGGCAGGTATCGTGACCGCTCCAAGCTGATTTTTTTGTACTAAAATTTGTTGTTTTTGTTGTGTTGTTAAAGAGGAAGTGGCAAGTGTTTGCTGCAATCTTTGACCAAATAATGACAACATAACTGCACCCAGCAGTGCAACTGCCATAAGGCCTGCAACACGAGCAACAGCATTATTTACTCCCGACGCACTGCCAGAAAATCTTGTGTCTACTGCAAGAGCTGATTTGGTAAGAGGCGCGATAACAAGAGACATTCCCAAGCCAAATAACACAAGGCCTGGGAGAAAACTAACAAAATAGTTTGCGTGTGTTCCTGCAAAAACAAAAGAAATCATGCCAATGCCTACAAGAATTGGACCCACAATCATTGGAATTCGTGGGCCTATTTTGTCTGCCAAAGACCCTGCAGGACCAGAGAGAAAAGTAATAAGAAGAATTGCTGGTAACAGTCCTATACCAGCCAAAAGAGGGGGCAAGTGCTGGACTTGTTGTAAATTAAGCACTAGGAAAAAAATAACACCACCAAGAGCAAAATATAAAAAAAATGTCGCTAAATTTGCACCTGTTACTATTCTTGACTTAAAAATTTCCAAAGGAATAAGTGGATATTTCACTTTCAACTCAATAATAACAAAGGAGATGAGAAGTACAATTCCTCCTATAAAACTTGTTAAAACAGTTGCATTCTGCCATCCTGACGTTGGTCCAGTAATAAGCGCATAGGTTATTCCTAAAAGTCCTAAAAATATCGAGATTGTTCCAAGATAATCAATGGAATGTTGTTCATGGTTTTTTGTTTCGGGGACAAATCTCAATGTAATAAAAAGCGCGAGAAGTCCGAGTGGGAGATTAATGAAAAAAATAGAAGGCCAGCCAAATGTTTGGACTAGATATCCCCCTAGGAATGGTCCCAGTGCAGCAACTCCTCCTGCAAATCCAGACCATAATCCGATGACACTTCCCCGCACTTTTTCTTCAAATGATGTATTAATAATGCTCAAGCTTCCTGGAATCATCATCGCTGCTCCTATTCCTTGAAGACTTCGAAATGCGATAAGCTGGAGAATTGAATGAGAAATTCCACAAAGAAAAGATGAGAGACTAAAAAGAATAATGCCATAGGTAAATATTCTTTTTCTTCCAAATTTATCTCCGAGAGATCCGCTTATCAAAATAAGCGCAGAAAGGAGTAATGCATACGCATTAATAACCCACTCAATATCACTTAGTGTTGCGTGAAGACTGGATTGAATCTGAGGAATTGCAATATTAACAACGGTACTATCTAAAAATGCCATACCTGATGCCAGAATTGTGGCAAAAAGGATAAGTTTTCCTTCAGTGTGTTTAAGAGTAAATTGCTGCATGCATTTACTGTACAAGAAATGTATAGGGGAGTCCAGAGGTACCAAGAGTAGGATTCAAGCATTAAGAGAATGCAGTATGAATTACTAACAGCTACGAACGGTAGACCATGAACTATGAACCATTCTTCTAGAGGTTAAATTTATCTCTGAGAATTTCCCTTCCCAAGAATATAAAAGAGAAGGAAATAATGAGGACTAATGCCTCCTTAAGTAATGCTATCACCATATGAGAAGCATCGTACCATAGAGAAAAATCTTTTTCAGTAAGAGATTACTATTACATGATACTTACACAACATTCACAAATTGTCTAGATAGAAGGTAAGAAATGAGAGTACTATTGGACTACCAATTTCCCTAGCTTGAGAGAAGGGTTTTTTAGAATAGACTTCATTACGGCAGTTGTAAGGACGAGACGAGGAAAATTTGTCGGAAATGTTTCTGAGAGTATATATAATAGTTCATGGAAATAGGCTTTCTTTCCAGCAAACGTTGCAATCTCCTGGTAACTTGTCCCCAGTGGGTGAGAAAGATGATCTACCATCATAACACCAATTCTTTCAAGTCCGACTCTCGTACTTAAATACAATTCGGTTTTAATGAGCTCATACATTTCCTCAGCAACCTTTCCAAAGAAATCGGGATAATGAGTTATTTGCAGTGCCTGAGATCCAAAAAGAGGAGCAAGCATTTTTGATGCTCCTTCCAATTCTTTTTGCTGATATAAATTTTCTCTCATAATTTTACTATTAATAAATTGGTCAAAAACTTCATCATAGACTTCTCCACTTGTCTGTTGTAATAAAAATTCTCGTCCTATGTGAACTCCTTTCAATCCTTCCCTCATCCCTAGAGTAAGCAGTAAAAGTTGTGCGTTAATTTTCTGAAGTCCTTCTATTGTCTCAAGGAGCTGATGAACTTCTGTCTCAGGAAGTTGCAAGCGAAACTGTCGCATAGTCATTGAAGGTATGTACACTTCGGGAATAGTTTCTTCTGCAAATAAGGTTATCTCAGCAATTGCATCAGCAAAGTATGACGACTCAACATTTCTTTTTATTTTCTCCCATACATAGAGAAAATATTCTTCAAACCCTGCTAAGTATTGAAATAATAGAGGTACAACTTCAACACCAAATGTTTGCTTAATATCTTGATAAATTGCTGCGACTTGTTGATTTGCCTGATCTTCAGAAATTGGACGAATATGTAACATAATTGCATTATACGCCTATTCCATATCTTTGAGAACGGTGAGAGATATTTAGATAAAGTCTTTCTCTGCATATAGTATCTTAAATCTTGAATTTTGAATCATAAATCTTCTTGGTATTAGGGTTGCCAAAAAAAAGTAAATGTGTAATACTGAGCTAGGAGGTGAAATTATGGATACAAAAGCAGATGAAAAGAGTTCTGTCTTCCACTCATTAACAAATGCGCAAGGATCATTTCTTACAGCCAAAGTTTTAGTTGTTTTGCTGGTGTTTGTTGCAGCAGGTATCTCTGGAGGATATGTTCTCTCGCATCAAGGTGTTGCTAATACTCTAGGTAAAGCAAGTCCACTGTCTGCAAGTTCTATACAAAAAGGATCAGTGTATGGGACAAATGACACCGCTACTTTTAAAGATACGACTACGGGAACTGTCACAAATGGAGGTATTGAAGGTGAAGGGCAATTTCATTTAGTACGTCCTGGTGGAGACAGTCAAAATGTGTATATGACTTCCTCGTTAGTCGATCTCTCCCTTTTTGTTGGTAAAAAAGTAAAGGTATGGGGTCAGACCCAAACTGCAAAAAAAGCCGGATGGCTTATGGATGTTGGCCGTGTGGAGGTTTTGGAATAACCATGATTAATCTGTCCAATGTTACCAAGGTGTTTGGCACTGGGGTTGCCGGACTTTCAGATGTTTCCCTTTTTATAGAAAAGGGTGAATTTGTTTTTCTTGTTGGTCCGACAGGTTCTGGTAAAACAACACTTCTGCGTCTTCTTATCCGGGAAATGCTTCCTACTGAAGGAAGTATTACTATTGGCGATTGGGATATTGTAAAACTGCCTGAAAACCAGGTATCATCTCTTCGTAAAAAAGTGGGTATTATTTTCCAAGACTTAAAGCTTCTCAAAGATAGGACAATCTTTGAGAATGTTCTGCTTCCATTGCAAGTTGCTGGGCGGAGTGTGCAGGAGGCATCAAATAGAGTTGAGGAATTACTCGAAGAAGTGGGAATGCTTGAGCATCGAGATAAATTTCCGGTTCAGCTCTCTGGTGGAGAATTGCAAAGAATAGCAATTGCTCGTGCATTGGCATTATCTCCTGAGCTTCTTTTAGCAGATGAGCCTACTGGCAATTTAGATGAAAAAACTGCATTTGAAATAGTCGACTTGTTTGAACGGATCAATAAGAATGGGATTACTGTTCTTATGGCAACACACAATCCTCAAATTATTGAAAAATTGAAAAAAAGAGTGGTTGAGCTACAAAAAGGATTATTAGTAAAAGATACAAAGAAAAAAGAGATAAAGGAGCCAGAAGAGCCAAGAGAGGTAAAGGAAGGAAAAGAAACAAAGACTCACACAGAAGAAAAAAAAGATGATTCGGAATCATCACGAGAGGAGAAAAAATGATGCACGCAACCACAATGTGGCAGCATGTAAGACGGTCACCCTATCAAGCACTTGCAGCAATCCTTATTATGATGCTGACTTTTCTGGCTATTTCTGTTTTTACGATTATTATTATTGGT